>JAJXZV010000162.1 GCA_021779875.1 Pseudomonadota bacterium | reverse complement strand
CGGGCGCCGCGGCGCGCACCTGCGGCGCGCGGCCGGCCTCGATCTGGGCGCGCGCCGCCGTCAGCTCGTCCTTGGTCGCGTTCAGCTCGCGCTGCAGGCGCTCCACTTCGCTGCGCGCCGCGGCCTCCGCGAGCGCCGGCGTCGTGGCGTGGCTGCGGTCGAGTTCGTCCTGCAATTGCCTGACCCGCAGGCTCGCCGGCTCCCGCGGCGTCAGGAAGGAGCTCTTGACCCAGCCGGTCTCGCCGGTCGCGAGCCGGATCTGCGTGAATTCGCCGCCGGTGGCGAGGGTCTCCACCTGCGCGCCGGAGTGCAGCGTCGCGAGCCGCTGACCCTGGGCGTTCGGCGCCGAGTACACCCCGAGCACCAGTTCGTCGGTGACGTACACGGTGGCCGCCCCGGCGTCCGCCGCGAGCAGAGCCAGCAGCCACCCCGCCGCGCGCCTCACGCCGCGATGCCCGTCTGCTTCAACAGCGGCCGGACGTCCGGCTGACGCCCGCGAAAGCGCACGAAGGCGTCCATCGCGTCCGTGCCGCCGCCGCGTGCCAGAATCGACTCGCGGAAGCGCGTCGCGGTCGCCCCGTCGAACACGCCCGCCTCCTCGAATGCCTCGAACGCGTCCGCGGCGAGCACCTCCGCCCACTTGTAGCTGTAGTAGCCGGCCGCGTACCCGCCCGCGAAGATGTGGGCGAAGCTCGCCGCCATGCGGTTGAACTGGGCGGAGGGGACCACCGACACGCGCCGGCGCACCGCGGCGAGCGTCTCTTCGACCTGCGCCCCTTTGGCCGGGTCGAAATTCGCATGCAGCTCGAAGTCGAAGGTGGCGAGCTCGACCTGGCGCAGCGTGTCGAGCGCCGCGTTGAACGTGCGCGTACCGAGCAGGCGCTGCAGGGTGTCCACGGGCAGCGGCTCGCCGCCCTCGACGTGCGCCGAAATGAGCGGCAGCACCTCGGGACGCCATATGAAGTTTTCCATGAACTGGCTGGGCAGCTCCACCGCGTCCCAGGCGACTCCGTTGATGCCGGCGATGCTCGGGTAGGCGACCTGGGTGAGCATGTGGTGCAGGCCATGGCCGAATTCGTGGAACAGCGTCGAGACTTCGTCGTGGGTCAGGAGCGAGGGCCGGCCCGCGACCGGCGCCATGAAATTGCACACCAGCTGGGCGATGGGCAGCGCCCGGCCCGAGGGCAGGGATTTCGCCACGATGCACTCGTCCATCCACGCGCCGCTGCGCTTCTCGGGCCGCGCGCACGGGTCGAGGTAGAAGCCCGCGATCAGGCCGCCGCGCTCATCCAGCAGGTCGTAGAAGCGAACGCTCGGATGCCAGGTGCCGACCTCCGGTCGCTCGCGCACCTCGATGCCGTAGAGCCTGCGCGTGATGGCGAACAGGCCGTCGAGCACCTTCGGCAGCGGGAAGTAGGGGCGCAGCGACTCCTGCGACACGTTGAACCGGCGCTCCTGCAATCGTTCCGCGTAGTACGGCAGATCCCAGGCGTCGAGCTTGCGCCCGGCGAATTCCTCCAGGTCGGAGAACTCCCGGCGGGCGGCCGGAATGCAGCGTCTGGCGAGATCCTCCAGGAACCCGAGCACCTGCTTGCTGCTCCTGGCCATGCGGGTCGCAAGCGCGTAATCGGCGAAGCTCCCGTACCCGAGGAGCCGCGCCAACTCGTGCCGCAGCGGCAGGATCTCGGCGATCAGCGGATGGTTGTCGAAGCGGCCGCCGCTCGGTCCGATCTCGGACGCGCGGGTCACCCAGGCCTCGTAGACGTCGCGCCGCAGCGGCACGCTGGCGGCACTGGTCATGATCGTCATGTAGGTGGGCTGGTCGAGCTTGAACAGCCAGCCCGGTCGGCCGGCGGCGCTCGCATCCGCCGCCGCGCGATCCACCGCGCTCGACGGCAGGCCGGACAGCTCCGCCTCGTCCGTCACCCAGCGTCCGAACGCCGCGGCGGCGTCCAGAACGTTCTCGGAGAACTTGCTCGACAGCAGGGCGAGGCGCTGCATGATCTCGCGGTAGCGGCTCTTGTCCTCGGGCGGCAGCGCGACCCCCGCGAGCCGGAAGTCCCGCAGGGCGTTCTCGACCAGCTTGCGCTGGTCGGCCTGCAGGGCGCCGCCCTCGCGCTCGAGCACCCGGGCGTAGCCGGCATACAGGGCCTCGTTCTGGCCGAGCTCGGCCGAGTACTCCGTGAGCAGCGGTACGCACTCGTTGTAGGCGGCGCGCATGGCGGGCGAGTTCGCCACCGCGTTGAGGTGTCCGATGGGGCTCCACACCCGGCTCAGCCGGTGGCCCAGCTCCTCCACCGGCGCCACCAGGGAGGCGAACGTGGGATGGGCCTGCGCGGTCAGCCGCGCGAGCGCGGCGCGGTTCTCGGCGAGCACCTGTTGCAGGGCCGGCACGGCGTGCGCCGCCTCGATGCGGCCGAAGGCCGGCAGCGATTCGAATTCCAGCAGGGGGTTGTCCGATGCGAGGTCGTTCACGGCGGGATTCTAACAGAGCAAGGGTTATGATTCGGTCTTGGAACATCTTTGGTCGACGGAGTTCACAGTGTCCATCCAGGCTTTCGATCTGATCAGCGTCGGCGGCGGCAGCGGCGGTCTGGCCTGCGCCCAGCGCGCCGCCCAATACGGCGCCAAGGTCGCCGTGATCGAGTCGCATCGGCTCGGGGGAACCTGCGTCAACGTCGGCTGCGTTCCGAAGAAGGTGATGTGGAATGCCGGCAGCGTCGGCCAGGCGCTCGCGGACTCCCGGGACTACGGCTTCGACGCGACCGTCGACGGGCACGACTGGCGGCTCCTCAAGGAGCAGCGCGACGCCTACGTGCAGCGCCTGAACGGCATCTATGCGCGCAACCTCGCCGCCAAGGGGGTGACGCACCTGCAGGGACGGGCGCACTTCCTCGAGCCGCACACCGTGGAGGTGAACGGCGCACGCGTCACGGCGCCGCACGTCGTGATCGCGACCGGCGGGGTGCCCACCGTGCCGCGCCTGCCGGGCGCCGAACACGGCATCACCTCCGACGGATTCTTCGCGCTGGAGAGCCGGCCGCGGCGCGTCGCGGTGGTCGGCAGCGGGTATATCGCCTGCGAGCTCGCGGGCGCCTTCAAGGAGCTGGGCAGCCGCGTCGAGATGTTCATCCGCAGGGAGCGCCTGCTCACTCACTTCGACGCCATGCTGGGCAGCGCCCTGCTGCGCGAAATGCTGGCCCAGGGGGTGCTCGTCCACGACCACGTCGTGCCGGCGGCCGTGCGCGAGCACGAGGGGCTGAAGGCGCTGACCGCCGAGGATGGGCGCGAGTTCACCGGCTTCGACTGCCTGCTGTGGGCGGTGGGGCGGTCGCCGAACGTCGCCCACCTGCGCCTCGACCGCGCGGGCGTGGCGCAGGATGCCGCGGGATTCGTCGTCACCGACGCATCCCAGGACACCAACGTGCCGGGCATTCACGCCATCGGCGACGTCACCGGGCGCGCCGCGCTCACGCCGGTGGCGATCGCGGCCGGCCGGCGCCTCGCGGACCGATTGTTCGGCGGCCAGCCGCAGCGGCGCCTGGACTACCGCATGATCCCCACCGTGGTGTTCACGCATCCGCCGATCGGCACGGTGGGCGCGAGCGAAGCGGAGGCGCGCGAGCAATTCGGCGGCGCCGTGAAGGTCTACGTCGCCGACTTCACGCCCATGTACCACGCGCTCACGCAGCGCAAGACGCGCACCGACATGAAGCTCGTCTGCGTGGGCCCGGAGGAGCGCATCGTGGGCTGCCACGTGATCGGACTCGGCGCCGACGAGATGCTGCAGGGATTCGCCGTCGCGATCCGCATGGGCGCGACCAAGCGCGATTTCGACGATACCGTCGCCATTCACCCGACGAGCGCCGAAGAGCTCGTCACCATGCGCTGAGCGGGCCATGTCGCTGCGCAGCTACCGGGGCGTGCACCCGAGCCTGGGGGAGCGGGTCTACGTCGACGAGACCGCGGTGGTGATCGGCCGCGTGTCGCTCGGCGACGACGTGTCGATCTGGCCGCTGGTGGTGGCCCGCGGCGACATCCACCGCATCGAGATCGGAGCGCGCACCAACGTCCAGGACGGCAGCGTGCTGCACGTGGTCAGCGACGGGCCGTACAATCCGGGCGGCCTGCCGCTCATCGTCGGCGAGGACGTGACCGTGGGACACAAGGCCGTGGTGCACGCGGCGCGCATCGGCCACCGATGCTTGATCGGCATGGGTGCGCTGGTGCTGGACGGCGCTCAGGTCGAGGACGAGGTGATCATCGCCGCCGGCAGCGTGGTGCCGCCCGGCAAGCGCTGCGGCGCGCGCGGCCTGTACCTCGGCAATCCGGCCAGACGGGTGCGCGAGCTCGACGACCGCGACGTCGAGCGGCTGCTGTATACGGCCGCGCACTACGTGAAGGTGAAGGAGGACTACCGCGGCGGCTGAGCGCGCCGGCCGTTCATCCCTGCCGCGCGAGCGCCTCGAGCACCGGCCGGGTGTTGGGCCGGATGCCGCGCCAGAGCAGGAAGGACTCCGCCGCCTGTTCGACCAGCATCCCCCAGCCCTTGTGAGTGGCGGCCGCGCGCAGCGACCGCGCCCAGCGGGTGAACGGCGTGGGGCCGCGGCCGTAGGCCATGTCGTAGCATACCGACCCGGCGCCGACGAGTCCCTCGGGCAACGGCGGCATCTCGCCTTGCAGGCTCGCCGAGGTCGCGTTGATGATGAGGTCGTGGGGCGAGCCCTCGAGATCGGCGAAACCGCAGCCGCGGATCTCGGCCATGTCCGAGAATTCCGCCGCGAGCTTCACGGCGCGGTCCCGCGTGCGATTCGCGATGAGCACCTCGCGCGGTTCACGCTCCAGCAGCGGCCCGAGGACGCCGCGCACCGCGCCGCCCGCCCCGAGGATGAGCACGCGCTTGCCGGCCAGCTCCAGGCCCAGATTCCCCTCCAGGTCGGCGATCAGGCCCAGGCCGTCCGTGTTCTCGCCGAGCAGCGTCGTGTCCTCGAAGAAAGCGATGGTGTTCACGGCCTGGGCGCGGGCGGCGCGCGGCGTCAGCTCGTTCACCAGCTCCGCGGCGGCCTGCTTGTGCGGCAGCGTGACGTTCAGGCCGCGAACCCCGCCGGCGAACAACTGCAGCGTCTCGCGCCGAAAGTGCTCCGGGGTGACGTCGAACAGCCGATACGCGAGGTTCTGCGAGGTCGCCTTGGCGAACATCCCGTGGATGAAGGGCGACCAGCTGTGCGCCACCGGATGCCCGACCAGACCGTATTGGTCGGGCGTCTCGGCGCCGAATGCGGTGCTCAGTCCCTCAGCCACTGGGCAGCCCGCTTGGCGAAGTAGGTGAGGATGCCGTCGGCGCCGGCGCGCCTCATCCCGATCAACGCCTCGAGCGCCACCGCCCGCTCGTCGATCCAGCCGTTGCGGGCCGCCGCCATGATCATCGAGTACTCGCCGCTCACCTGGTAGACGAACGTCGGCATGCCGAACCGGTCCTTCACGCGCCGCACGATGTCGAGGTAGGGCAGGCCGGGCTTGATCATCACCATGTCGGCGCCCTCATCGATGTCGAGTTCGACCTCGCGCAGCGCCTCGTCCGAATTCGCCGGATCCATCTGATAGGTGTGCTTGCCGCCGGAACCCAGTTGGCCGGCCGAACCCACGGCTTCCCGGAACGGTCCGTAGAAGCTCGAGGCGTACTTGGCCGAGTAGGCGAGGATGCGCGTATGCACCAGGCCGGCGGTCTCGAACGAGCGGCGGATCGCCCCGATCCGTCCGTCCATCATGTCCGACGGCGCGACCACGTCCGCGCCGGCGTCGGCGTGCGAGCGCGCCTGGCGGACCAGGGTCTCGACGGTCAGGTCGTTCTGCACGTAACCCCGGTCGTCGATAAGTCCGTCCTGCCCATGGGTGGTGAACGGGTCGAGCGCCACGTCCGTGATCACGCCGAGCGCCGGGTAGGCCTTCTTCACCGCCCGGACCGCCCGCTGGGCGATGCCCTCCGGATTCCAGGATTCCCGGGCGTCCATGGTCTTCTTCTCGACCGGCGTGACCGGAAACAAGGCGATGGCGGGAATGCCCAGCGCCACGAGCTCCCCGCACTCGCGCAGCAGCTCGTCGATGGACAGCCGCTCCACGCCCGGCATCGAGGCCACCGGCTGGCGTTCTCCCGCCCCCTCCACCACGAACATCGGGTAGATGAGGGCGTCCGCCGTCAACCGGGTCTCGCGCATGAGCCGGCGCGAGAATTCGTCCCGCCTCATCCGGCGCAGGCGGGTTCCGGGAAATGATTTGGGGAAATGACCGGTCATCTCTAATGTGACTCCTGCCAACCATTCAATGTCCGCCGAGGTAATATCGGCATTCTGGTACCGCACGCTGGATGTCGATTTTGACATGAAGGACCTGGTTCGCGGAAATGACAAGCGCGCGCGCTTCCAGGCGCTGTGCCTGTCGCTGCGCCCGGACCTGCTGCGGTTCGCATTCTGGCTGTCGCGCGACCGGGCGCTGGCCGAGGACGTGGTGCAGGAGACCCTGCTGCGCGCCTGGAAGGCCCAGGACTCGCTGGTCGACGAGTCGGCCGCCAAGCCGTGGTTCCTCACCATCGTACGGCGCGAATACGCGCGCTGCTTCGAGCGCAAGCGGCTGGTGACCGTCGACGTGGACGAACTGGTGGCCCGCGAGGAGCCCACCCTGGCCGACGGCGGCGACCGGCAGCTCGAGGATCTGCGCGCCGCCGTGTTCAAGCTGCCCGAGGAGTACCGGGAACCCCTGGTCCTGCAGGTGATCATGGGATATTCCACCGCGGAGATCGCCGTGGCGCTCGACTTGTCGACCGCCGCCGTGCTGACGCGCCTGTTCCGCGCCCGCAAGCAACTTCGCGTGCTGTGCGGCGAGGACACGACCCTGGATCCGGAAGAGGATTGATGGACTGCGAGCGTTATCGACGATCGATGCTGACGGATCCGCGCGACGCGGACCCGCTGCTGCGGGCGCACCTCGAGACCTGCGGCGAGTGCGCGCGGTTCGCGCGGCAACTGCTGGGCTTCGAGAGCCGTCTCGAGCGGGCGGTGCGATTCCCGGTGGCTCCGGCAGCCCCGGCGCGCGCGGCCGCCCCGGTGCGGGCG
>JAJXZV010000187.1 GCA_021779875.1 Pseudomonadota bacterium | reverse complement strand
TCCGCGGCCGCCGACGGCTGCACCGGGATCTCCGCCGCGACCGGCGGCGGCGCCGCCGGCGGGGCGCGCGGGCGACTCGGCGGAATCGAGGGCGCATTGACGCAGCCGCCCAACGCCACCGGCAACGACAGGACCGCCCAAAGAAGAAGGCGCATGCACCACCCCCGTCCTTCCACCATATATCATGATGCCATCGTCAATCCCCTGAAGGACAGCATGCCAGGCCGGCCACCGACCGCGAGGGACATTGGTGCCGTCGTGGTGACCTATCACCCGGATGCCCGATTGCCGGAGAGGATCGGGCGAGTCCGGCGGCAGGTCGGCGCGGTGGTGATCGTGGACAATGCCTCGGGCGAGGCGTCGGCCGCGATGCTGCGCGAGCTCGCGGCCGATCCCGCGGTCACCCTGGTGTCGAATCCCGCGAACCTCGGGGTCGCGAGCGCCCTGAACATCGGCATCCGGTGTGCGGCTTCGCTCGGATTCACCTGGGTGCTGCTGCTCGATCAGGACACCTGCCTCGACGAGGACATGGTGCAGACGCTGCTCGCGGTGCACGCGGCATTCCCCGATCGGGACCGGCTGGCGGTGCTCGGTTCCGGATACCGGGAGGTCGGCGCCGACGGTGCGTGTGCCGGGCCGGGGCCGCAGATTCCCGGCGATCCCTGGGAGGAGGTGTCCTCGGTGATCACCTCCGGGTCCCTGATCCCCCTGACGGCGCACGCCGCCGTCGGCGACTTCCGCGACGATTTCTTCATCGACCACGTCGACACCGAATATTGCTTGCGGGCGCGGGCCAAGGGCTTTCGGGTGATCAAGACGCGGCGGGCGGTGATGTCGCACGCCATCGGCGCCATCACCCGGCACAGCGTGCTGTGGATGCACAAGTGGACCTTCAACCACTCTCCCGAGCGCCGTTACTACTTCGTCCGGAACGACACCGTGATGCTGCGCGAATCCGGCCGCTACGCCCTGGGATCCTGGGCGCTGAAGAGCCTCGGCCGCAGCGTGCGGCTGTGCAAGAGGATCCTTCTGTACGAACGGATGAAGACCAGCAACATTCGCGCCGTCGCACAGGGCTGGTGGGACGGGGTGCGCGGGCGCATGGGGCCGCGGCCGTCCCGGTGACGGGCGCGCGCCCGATCGGGGGGGCGCAGGGCCCCGGGCGGCTCAGGTTTGACGCAACCTCGGGTCGATGTCCGGTCCGCGCGCGCCGCCATCGGGGGAGGGCGTCGTCTTGATGCCGATGAAGGTGCCGCGCCCCGAGGTCCGATAGCTGCCCTGGGTCATTTCGTGCGCGATGTTCGCGCCCAGCCCGTCGAATTGCTCGAGCACCAGGTCGAATCCGCAATCCCGCAGGGCCTGCAGCAGGTACTCGCGCTGGATCCAGAAGGACTTGCGGTTGTTCCACGACGCCCAACGACGGTTCGCCCGGTCGCGATAGGCGCGTTCGTTGCGAAATTCCGAGAACCAGCGCCCCGGCAGGCCTTCGTTCTCGGCAAGAAAGGACAGCTTGTGCGTGGTGGTCGCGGTGTTCTTCAGCGGCAGCACGCGCGCCAAAGCCCGGCGCAGGCGCCGCGGATGGATCAGGCTCGGCGAATCACCGGCTTGCGAGAAGTGGGTCTGCAGGATGAGCACCCGCTTGGTGACGCCCGCCACGAGCTTCAGGAACTCGCGCGGCCGGTCCAGGTGGTAGAGCAGGCCGCAGCAAAAGACGGCATCGAAGGCGCCGTGGGCGGGGATGTTCCAGACGTCGTCGCGGACGAAGTCGAGACGCGGCAGGGCGACCCGCGACTGCACGTATCGGCAGGCCTCGATGTTCGATTCGCGCACGTCGACGCCCAGCGCTTGGAAGCCAAGCCGGGCGAATTCCACCGTGTAGCCTCCCTCGAGGCACCCCAGATCGGCGATCCGAAGGTGTTCCCGGTTGCCGGGAAACGTGACCTCGAGAATGCGCTTGGCGGCCAGGAACCACGGGTGGACGTCCATCGAGAAGCCCACGTCCGGCTTGGTGTAGGTGCCGTCATCCAGCCGGATGTTGTGCGAGGTGAAGCTGACCACGATCTGGCCCCTTTGGGGCGGCGCGCAGCCGCGCCGGAAGCGCGCGATTCTCCCCGAGTGCCGGCGGGGCTTCAAGTGAAATGCGCCGATAGCCGGCGCTCACGCGCGGACGATCGGATAGCAGTTGAAGTTTCGATCCCACGACTCGTGGTGCCGCCAGAAAAACTCCAGGCGGGCGGCCGGATCGGCGCGGAAGGCCGCATCGCCGCTCAACCGCCGTTCGAATGCATCGCGCAGCGCGGGGCTCGACTCGAGCAGGGTCCGGGCGATCTGTTCGGCGACGTACGGCTCCAGTTGCTCCTTCTGCTCGAAGCAGGCGTTGAAGAACCCCCAGGCGGCGAAGGAGTCGGGTGCGCGCGGGTCGAGCAGCGCCACGATCAGGCGGGCGAGCGGCTGCGAGATCGGCACGAACCGCGCAAATGCCGAGATCTCGAGGTCGCTGATCGCCCACTCGCCGACCAGGGTGGCGCGCATGCGGCCCTCGAACGGCTGGCTCGAGAACGAGGCGCGCGCCGCGCGGAACTGCTCGATCGGTCTAGCGGCAAGGTCGTCCGGGAGCGGCGACAGGCGGATGCCATGGCGTTCCAGGCGCGGACAGATCTCCTCGACGTACGCGTGTGGAATGAGGTAGCCCCGGTGCGGCGCCTGCACCACCTGCGCCGGGGAGATCCGATGGCGATACGGCACGCGCCAGAGCTGCGGTGTCCCGGGGTCGTACACCGTGACCAGGGCGCCCGAAACCTCGGAGTGCGAACGCGTGTACGCATAGCCGCGAAAATCGATCGTTTCCTCCCCGCCCGCCGCGGCGGCGGCGGCCGCCTTGCCGGCGGCGGCGGGTTCGCGCCAGCTCGAGAGGTAGTCGACCGTCAAGGACGAGCCGCCGAGCGCGCAGGACGCCGCATCGGCCGCCTCGGCCTTCGCGAGCCAGTCCGCGCCGTGCTCGGCCGCGAGCTCGGCCAGCCCCACGACGGTATTGCGCATGACTTGCACGCGCCTCGCATAGGGCTTCCACGAGTGGGTCTCCACCAGCACGGTGAAGCGATTGCGCTGCGGGAAGTAGCCGGTCGAGAATCGTGGCGAGTACACGGTCAAGACGAATCCTGAGGCCGGGTCGTCCGTTTCGAACAGGTCCGGGTAGAAGGGCAGCGGCAGCGAGCCCTGGCCGGCGAGCCGCTCGATCAGCCGGTCGCGCAGCCGGATGCCGCTCGGCCACAGTCTCGGGTCCCCCTGGTTGACGGGCTCGACTTGAATAGAGATGTCGGGCTCGAAATCCGCACCGTCCGTGACGTGCAGATCCGCGCAGATCAATGGATCCCAGGTGTCGATGAGGGCCAGCATCGCCCGCATTTCCGGCGCGTCCGCCTTGGTGTAGTCGCGATTGAGATTCAGATTCTGCGAGGTCGCGCGCCAGCCGGTGATCCGCGGGCCGTTCTGATTGGGCCGGTTCCAGCGGCCGACCCGCTCGTGACCGTCGGCATTGAAGGCGGGGACGAACAGCAAGGCGATCCGCTCGAGCACGCCCGGCGCCGCGGTCCCCGACAGCAGTTCGCGCAGCGCGATGAAGCCGGCATCCTTGCCGTCGCTCTCGCCGGGATGAATTCCCGCCTGGATCATCAGAATCGGGATGCGCCGGGCGCGCAGTTCCCGGGCCGACAGCGCGCCGCTGCGGGATGCGAGCAGCGCCCGCATCGGCCGTCCGTCGGCGGATCGGCCGAACTCGAACGACTGCACGGCGTCGGGCCACGCGGCCGCCATCCCGGCGGCGAGCCGCTCCACCTCCTCGAGGCGCCCGGTCTGCTCGAAGCCGGACAGCTCCGCGAGGGTCGATAGCGTCGCGCTCATGGCGTCTGGCGCTCGATGCGGCGCAGTTCGCGCAGGTCCAGGGTCCAAGGGAGCGCGGAGCGGCACCAGATCTGGGATTTCGGGGGCAGCTGCGTGCGCTCCCTGAGGGTTCCGACGCGGATGGCGTAGGCGGGCGGATCGACCGGCGCGGCCGAGTAGATCTGCGTGCCGCAGTTCGCGCAGAAGGCATGGGCGCGGGCATTGCCGCTGTCGGCGATGCGGACGTAGACCTTCGGCTCCCCCGCGGTCAGACGGAACGTGGCCGCCGGGGCGGCGACGTTCACCCGGTAGGCGGCGCCGGTCATGGTCTGGCAATCCGTGCAGTGACAGATCCGGACGGCGTCCGGATCGACTTCCGCCTCGAAGGCGAGTTGACCGCAGTGGCAGCTGCCGTGGACTTTCATGGGCGGGGTTCTCCGGATGGGCCTGGTCTGGCCGCATGATCGGGCGATTGGGCGGCGATTGGCAAGGGATCCGCCGAGAACGTGAATCGTTCGCGCGCATCGGTGCCCAGTACGCAAGGATTTGCGGCCGATCGCACGGACAGGCTGCGCCTCATGCCTCACCATGGCTCGCGGTTGGGTGGGCCCGTGAAGCGCATGCCCGATCCGCACGAGGAGGGAGATTCCGATGAGCGCGACCGTCAATGCCGGGTGGGTGGCCGAGAAGCAGGCGCCGAGCATGGCGGCCGTGGTCTTCGCGAGCGCGATCGGCACCACCGTCGAATGGTATGACTTCCTGCTGTACGGGACCGCGGCGGCCCTGGTCTTCAACAAGCTGTTCTTCCCGAACCTCGATCCCCTGACGGGGACCCTCGCGGCGCTCGGCTCGTACGCGGTGGGCTTCGTCGCGCGGCCGCTCGGCGGCGCGATCTTCGGGCATTTCGGCGACCGCATCGGCCGCACCACCATGTTGATGGTGACCATGGTGGTCATGGGCGCGGGCACCTTTCTGATCGGCTGCCTGCCGACCTATTCGCAGATCGGCATCTGGGCGCCCATCCTGCTGGTGCTGTTGCGGCTCCTGCAGGGCATCGGGATCGGGGGCGAGTGGGGCGGCGCCGTGCTGATGGTGCTCGAACATTCGCACAAGGACCGGCGCGGCCTGTTCGGCAGCCTAGTGCAGATCGGTTTCCCGGCGGGCATGGTCCTGGCGACGCTCGCGTTCCGAAGCGCGACCCGGCTGCCGGACGCGCAGTTCCTGTCGTGGGGCTGGCGAGTCCCGTTCCTGATCAGCGCCGTGCTGGTCGTGATCGGCGTGTTCGTGCGCCTGCGGCTGGTCGAGACGCCGCCGTTTCGCGAATTGCAGGCACGCAAGGCGACGCTCGACCTGCCCGTGCTGCACGTGCTCGGGCCGGAGTGGCGCGCGTTCCTGATCGCCGTGGGCATGAAGGTGTCCGAGGTGGCCTGGGTGTACATCCTCACGGTGTTCGTCGTGATGTACGCCACGACGCGCCTCGGGATGCCGCGCGCCGCGATTCTCGATTCGGTGCTTTATGCGGCGGCGTTCGAACTGCTGACCGTGCCGTTGTTCGGGTGGCTGTCGGACCTCTGGGGCCGCAGGAGCCTGTATCTCGTCGGCGCCCTCCTGTCGGCATTGCTGGCGTTTCCGCTGTTTTCGCTCCTGCAGACGCGGGCCACCCCGATCGTCACCCTGACCTTGATCGTGGCGATGAGCATCGGCCACGCGACCATGTACGGGCCGCAGGCGGCGTTCATGTCCGAGCTGTTCGCGACCGGATCGCGGTACAGCGGTGCTTCGCTCGGCTGCCAGGTCTCGGCGGCGCTCAGCGGCGGTTTCGCCCCGGTGATCGCGACCGGCCTGCTGGCCTGGCTCGGCAATACCCACGGCGTGTCCGTGTTCATGATCGCGCTCGCGCTCATCACGCTCGCCGTCGTCGCCGCGGCCAGGGAGACCGCGCGGCTGCCGATGCGCTCCTAGCAGGCCCGCCGCGCGGCCGCCCATATGCGCGTAAGATGCCCCGATCGGTCCCGGGGTTCCCGGGCGCCGGCATCGTGAGGGGCCCATGCCGATACACGAGCGCGACCCGTGGCGGGTGCAGTATTTCCAAGACATCTCATGTCCGCCGGACGTGCACATCCCGACGGACGATCTCGACGGGTACGAGCTCAATCCGCGGCATCGAGCCATCTACGACAAGTTGCAGGTCGCCCGGTCCCAGGGGCTTCCGTGCGGCCCGCACGATTCGCCGCCGCGCCGCTACCCCGTATTCTGCAAGCCGGTGGTCAATCTCAAGGGCATGGGCGCCGGGGCGTGCGTATTGCGCGACGAACGGGATTTTCGGCAGAAGTGCACGCCGGGCCACTTCTGGATGCGGCTGCTGACCGGTGAGCACGTCAGCACCGACTGGGCGGTGGTCGAGGGCGAGGCCGCGTGGTGCCGGCACACCCGCGGCATGCCCGCCGTCGGCGGCACTTTCGACTATTGGAAGGTCGAGGCGCGTGCGCGGTGGCGGCTCGAGAGGTACTGCCGGGACTGGATCCGCCGCAACCTCGCCGGCTATACCGGCATGCTCAACGTCGAGACCATCGGCGGCCGCATCATCGAGGCGCATCTGCGGTTCGCCGACCAATGGCCGGACCTCTACGGGGCCGGCTGGGTCGACGCCGTCGTGCGCCTATACCAGGATCGTCGTTGGGAATATCCGCAGAACAGGCGGGTCGACGGATACAGCGTCGTGCTGTTCGGCCCCCATGGGAGGCCGTATCGCCATCCGTCGCCCGAGCGGCTGCGCGCCTACCGCGCCGCGCCGGGAATCGGCAGCGTGCAGATCACCTTCTTCGAGGACAAGCCGGCGCATGCGCACGCCATGCCGCCGGGCGGGTTTCGCCTCGCCGTGATCAATGGCCACGATCTGCAGGCGGGCATGCGCCTGCGTTCGATCATGGCCCATGATTTCGGTCTGCCGGAGGCCGCGCGCACCGTCCCGCTCGCCGCGCCGGCGCCGTCACCTCATTGATCGGCGGCGGACGGCGCGCCCGCGCCCGGCGTCATGAAGACCGAGGCTATCCGCCAACCCGCCCGTGTCTTGACGAAGACGCCGCTGAAGCGAGCGGGAACGGTCCCGCCCCGGGGGGCGGTCAACACGGCGACATCGGGTGCCACGATCGCGATGCGCGGCGCCTGCCCCGGTGCCTCCCACGTCGAGTGCCGCTCCCAATCCGCCGCGAACGCCTCGACCGATGCCTGGCGCCCCCAGATCGGGCGGCCGTCGGCGGGCACCACGAGCAATTCGTCGGAGGGTGC
>JAJXZV010000266.1 GCA_021779875.1 Pseudomonadota bacterium | reverse complement strand
ACCCTCGCGCTGCTCGCGCTGCTCGCGGTGCTCGGGATCGCCGGCGGCTGGCCCGCGCTGGCCCAGCATCCGGGCGGCGGCGCCAACCGGCATCTGGACGGCCGGTTCGGGCACGACCGGTATTACTACGATCGCGGCTACCGCGTGGGTCGGCTGCCCCCGGGGGCGTGGCCCGAGCTGCGTGCGCGCGACGGCGGCCGTTACTGGTATTTCGGCGGCAACTGGTACCGGCGCCAGGGCGGCGCGTGGGTGGTGTGGACGGCGCCGATCGGGGTGTACGTGCCGCTGCTGCCGCCTTATTTCACGACGGTGTGGTGGTACGGCGTGCCGTATTACTACGCCAACGACACCTACTACACGTGGGACGACACGCAGCAGCAGTACGAGGTGGTCGAGCCCCCGCAGGGCATCGACTCCACCGGCACCCCGAGCGCGCCCCCGAGCGATCAGCTGTTCGCCTATCCGAAGGACGAGCGCTCGGCCGAGCAGCAGGCCCAGGATCGCGCCGAATGCGAGCGCTGGGCCGCCGGGCAGAGCGGCTTCGACCCGGCCGCCGCCGGCGTCACGCCCGAGCAGGCGCGCCAGCGGCGCAACGATTATTTCCGGGCGCAGGTGAGCTGCCTCGAGGGCCGCGGCTACGTGGTCCAATAGCCGTCCGCTCAAGGCTCGCCGGCCAGCGCCTTCATCAGCCGATAAGTGAATTCGAGTTCCTGGTCGAAGGCGCGCACGCCGATGCGTTCGTCGCGCCCGTGCGCGCGGCCGTCGTCCAGATCGTCGAACATTCCGTCGATGCCGTAGGCGGCGATGCCGCGCGCGCGGGGCACGATGCTGTCGTCGGCGCCGGCGGACATCTGCGGCAGCACGATCACCTCGGGCCAGAGCGAGTGGGCCACCCGTGCCACGGTGTCCATCAGCGCCGGCGAGGGCGGGGACTCGGGACTCGGGACGGCGGGCGTGATCACCGAGAGGCGAATTCCCGGATCGGCGAGCACGCGCGCCACGGTGTCGGCGGTCTGCTGCGCCGATTCGCCGGGCACGACCCGGCATTGCAGGGTCGCCCGCGCCCGTTGGGGCAGCGCGTTCTCCGCGTGGCCGCCCTCGATTATCGTGGTCACGCAGGTGGTGCGCAGCAGGATGTCGGTCTCCACGTCGGCCGACAGCCGCGCCACGGCGCGGGGGTCGAGCGGCGTGCGGCCCATGGCGAGCATGTCGGCGCGACGGCGCCCGGTCTCGAGACGGGCGCGCTGCGAGAAGTAGAGCCGGGTGGTGTCGGTCAGATGCACCGGAAACTCGAATCGCGCCAGCCGGTCGAGTCCGCGCGCCAGCCGGTAGATCGGATTCGCGCGGGTCGGACGCGAGCTGTGGCCGCCCTTGTCGGTCGTTTCCAGGCCGAAGGTGAGGAACACCTTCTCGCTGGTCTGCACCCCAACGTACAGCTTGCGGCCATCCTTCATGCCCGCCTCGCCCCCGTCGGGGTTGATCACGAGGCCGGCCTCGACCAGCTCCGGGTGCTCGTCGAACAGCCAGCGGACGCCGTTCGACTCACCGCCGGCCTCCTCGTCGGCGGTCAAGGCCACGACGATGTCGCGCTCCGGCACGTAACCCTCGGCATGCAGGCGGATCAAGCTCGCGAGCAGCGCCACGTCCTGGCCCTTCATGTCGATGGTGCCGCGGCCATACAGCCAGCCGTCCCGCTCCGTGAGCGCGAACGGATCGACGCTCCAATCCTCGCGCCGCGCCTCGACCACGTCCAGGTGGCCGAGATACAGCAGCGGCTTGCCGTGCCCCCGCCCGTGCAGGCGCACCACCAGATTGCCCGCTTCGGGGTGCGCGGCGGGCGCGAGCAGCACGAGGTCGCGCGCCTCGAAGCCGGCGGCCCGCAGCCGGTCCGCGGCCCACTGCGCGGCGGCCGTCGAGCCGTGCGCGTGCGTCGAGTTGATCGCCACCAATTGAGCCAGCATCTCGCGCGCCATCTCGCTCCCAACGGCGGCCGGTTCCTCGGCCGGGGCCGTGCCCGGGAGCGGCGCCCCGGCGAGACAGGCGGCAGCGGCGAGACAGGCGGCCGCGGCGAGCGCGGCGGTCAAGGCAGTTCGCATTCTCTAATCCTCCATGGTCAATATGGCGGCGCCGGTGAGCCGGCCCTCGCGCAGGCGCTGCAGCGCCTCGTTGGCCGCCTCGAGCGGCCAGGCCTCGACCTGCGTGCGCACCGGGATTCGCGGCGCCAGATCGAGGAATTCCTCGGCGTCGCGGCGGGTGAGGTTGGCCACCGAGCGCAGCACCCGCTCTCCCCAGAGCAGCGCGTACGGGAAGGCCGGGATGTCGCTCATGTGGATGCCGCCGCACACGACCACGCCGGCCTTGCGCACGGCGCGCAGCGCGAGCGGAACCAGGGCGCCCACCGGCGCGAAGATCAACGCCGCATCGAGCGGCGCCGGCGGCGGCTGCTCGCTGTCGCCGGCCCAGACGGCGCCGAGCTCGAGCGCGAAGCGCTGGGCCGCGAGGTCGCCGCGGCGGGTGAAGGCGTACACCTCGCGGCCCTGCGCGCGCGCGACCTGGGCCACGATGTGGGCGGCGGCGCCGAATCCATAGATGCCCAGGCGGCGGGCGTCCCCGGCCATCTTGAGCGTGCGATAGCCGATCAGGCCGGCGCACAGCAGGGGCGCCGCGTGCCGGTCGTCGATGCCCTCCGGCAGGCGAAAGCAGAAGCGGGCATCGGCGATCACGTACTGCGCGAAGCCGCCGTCGATCTGATAGCCGGTGAAACGCGCCCGCTCGCACAGATTCTCGCGGCCCGCGCGGCAGTCCTCGCAGGTCCCGCAGGCATGGCCGAGCCATGGAACGCCGACGCGCGTACCCACGGCCCAGCGGGCGCCCGCGCCGCGCGCCGCCACCTCGCCGACGATCTCGTGGCCGGGCACGATGGGCAGCGGCTGATCCGGCAGCTCGCCGTCGATCACGTGCAGATCCGTGCGGCAGATGCCGCAGACGTGCACGCGAATCAGCACCTCCGCGGCGCCCGGCTCGGGTAGCGGGTGCCGCTCGAGCACCAGCGGCGCGCCGATCCGACGCAGCGTCATGCGTCGATAGGATGCTGCGCTGCGCGCGATGGGAGTACCTCTGGCAAAAAACGAGTGATTTAGTTAAGATTAAGGCGTTTTAATATTTGGTGCGGGCGACGGCTCAGGGGCATCGCCGCCGAAAGGATACCACCGGTGCGATCGATTCCTCCGGAACTGGCACAGGAAGCACTGGATGCGGCGCCGGATGCCCTGATCATCCTGGACGAGCAGGGCGGCATCCTGTTCGCGAATCGGCAGACCTCCGCGCTGTTCGGCTTCTCGCGCGAGGAGATCCGGCGCCAGCGCTTTGCGCAGCTGGTGCCCGGGCGGGTGGCGGCCGGCGGCCGCGGCCCGGGCAGCTCCGGGGATGCTGCGGACGGGTGGGTCCTCGGGTCGGGTATCGAGACCTTCGCCCAGCGGCGCGACGGCTCGGAATTTCCCGTCGAGATCCGGCTGAGCGTGCTCGAGGCCTCGGAGTGCCGGCTGACGGCCGCGGCCATTCGCGACATCAGCGATCACAAGCGGGCCGAGACCGAGCTCATCGTCGCGCGCGTGCTCGCCGAGCAGGCACAGGCGGCGGCGGATGCCGCGCGCTCGAGCGCGGATCGGGCCAATCTGGCCAAGGGGCGGTTCCTCGCCACCGCGAGCCACGATTTGCGCCAGCCCCTGCAGGCGCTCGCGCTGCTCAATCGAACCCTGCGCACGTTGGTGCGGGAGCCCGCGGCGCTCGGCGCCCTTGCACAGCAGGAGCAGACCATTCGCGCGATGTCGCGGCTCATGAATGCGCTGCTGGACATCAGCAAGCTCGAGTCGGGCGCGATCAAGCCGGAGCCCACGGACTTCGCGCTCGAAGCGCTGTTCGCGGAGCTGCACGCCGAGTTCGCCGCCGTCGCGGCCGAGAAGGGGCTGGGACTGCGGTTCGAGGAGGTTCGGGCCGTCGCGCACAGCGATCCCTCGCTGGTCGAGGAGATCCTGCGCAACCTGATCTCCAACGCGATCAAGTACACCGAGCGCGGCGGCATCACGGTGAGAGCCGTGCAGGAGCGCGGCGTGCTGCGCCTCGATGTGAGTGACACGGGCGTCGGGATCGCGCCGGAGCAGCTCGGCTTGATCTTCGAGGAATTCTTCCAGGTTGGCGTTTCGCCGAACGCGGCGCGCGAAGGGTATGGACTCGGCCTGAGCATCGTGCAGCGCATCGCCAAGCTTCTGGGCGCGGCCGTGACGGTGCGCTCCGCGCCGGGCGAAGGCTCCACGTTTTCGTTGACCGTGCCCTTCGGCGCTTCGCGTGCGCCGACCCGTGCGGCCGTGAATGCGGCGCCGGCGCCGGTGCACCGGCGGCTGCGGCGCGCCCGCGTCCTGCTGGTCGAGGACGACGTGGCGGTGCGCAGCGCGACCCAGCTGCTGCTGTCGGTCGAGGGGTACGAGGTGACCGCGGTCGCGGGGCTGGCCGACGCGGTGCGCGCGGCGCGCGAGGATTCGGGCCTTTGCCTGCTGATCACCGATTATCACCTGGGTGCCGGCGAGACCGGCCTCCAGGTCATCGAGGCGGTGCGTGCGATCCTCGGACCGCAGCTCGGCGCCGTGCTGGTGACCGGCGACACGTCCTCGGTGATCCGCCACCTGCGGCGCGACGAATGCCTGCGCATCGTCAGCAAACCCGTGGATGCGGACGAGCTGCTCGGCATGCTGCAGGCGCTGCTCGTCACCGGATCCGACGCCGACGCGGTGGCCTAGCGGCTCCGCGCGGGGAGCTTGCGCCGATGAAGATCACGTTCCTGGGAGCCACCGGGACCGTCACGGGCTCGAAATACCTCGTCGAATCGGGCGCCCGCCGCATCCTGGTCGATTGCGGGCTGTTCCAGGGCTACAAGCAGCTTCGGCTGCGCAATTGGAAGCCGCTGCCCATCGACGCGCGCTCGATCGACGCGGTGCTGCTCACCCATGCGCACATCGATCACAGCGGCTATCTGCCCATCCTGGTGCGCCAGGGGTTCGCCGGCAAGGCGTACTGCACCCACGCGAGCGCCGATCTGCTGCGGATCATGCTGCCGGACAGCGGCCACCTCCAGGAAGAGGAGGCGCGCCTGGCGAATCGCCACGGCTACTCGAAGCACCGGCCGGCGTTGCCCCTGTACGACGTGGCCGAGTCGTTGCGCGCCCTGGAGTCCCTCGTGCCCGTCGACTTCGAGACGGATCTGGACCTCGGCGCGCAAGTGCGCTGCCGCTTCACCCCCGCCGGCCACATTCTGGGCGCGGCGATGATCCGTCTCGAGACCCCGAAGGGCAGCGTCCTGTTCTCGGGCGACGTCGGCCGCCCGAACGATCCGATCATGCTGCCGCCGGGGGTCACCGCCGCCGCCGATGCGCTCGTGGTCGAGTCCACCTACGGGGATCGCCGTCATCCGGCCGTCGATGCGCAGGCCGAACTCGCCGATGCGATCAACGCCGCGGCGGCACGCGGCGGCGTGATCGTCGTCCCAGCGTTCGCCGTCGGCCGCGCGCAGACGATCCTGTGGCTGGTATCGCGCCTGAAGGCGCAGCGCGCCATCCCCGATATCCCGGTCTTCCTGAACAGTCCGATGGCGACCAACGTGACCCAGATCTACGGCCGCCATCTCGGCGAGCATCGCTTGACGCTCGAGCAGTGCGCCTCGATGTCCACGGCGGCGAGCTACGTCAACTCGGCCGAGGACTCCAAGGCCCTGAACCTGCGCCACGGGCCCCTGATGATCGTGTCCGCGAGCGGCATGGCGACCGGCGGCCGGGTGCTGCACCATCTCGAGGCGTTCGCGCCCGACCCGCGCAACATGATCCTGCTCACCGGCTTCCAGTCGGGCGGCACCCGCGGAGCGTCGCTCGCCGCCGGCGACCCGACGATCAAGATCCACGGCCGGTTGGTGCCGGTTCGGGCCGAGGTGCGCCAGCTGACCAGCGCGTCGGCGCATGCGGATGGCGACGAGCTGCTCGATTGGCTGCGGCGCCTCCAGTGGGCGCCCCGGCGCGTGTTCGTCACCCACGGCGAGCCGCCGGCGGCCGATCGGCTGCGCCAGCGCGTGCAGACCGAGCTGCGCTGGGCCGCCGAGGTGCCCGATTATCTGGAGACGGTGGAGCCGCTGGAACGCGGAATCCCCTAGGCGGTTGCGGCGAGACCTCAGTGCCGGGACGCCGCGAATCTGCAAGGATCGACACCATGATCAAGATACTCGTGGCGAATCGCGGTCGGGCCGATCTGTACGAGACCGCGGCGTGGGGCGGACGCCTGACCTGCGTGCGCAGCTTCACCAACCCGGAGGCGCACCTGCACGAGAGCGAACTGGTCAGCGACCGGCCGGGGCGCACCTTCAACCGCAGCGCCGGCGTGCATCAGGCCTACGGTCAGCGGCACCTGATCCGGGATCGCGCCACGGAGAAGTTCGCACGCCGCGTCGCGCGCGCCATGGGGCCGGAGATGCAGAAGGACGTGACCGCGCATCTGGTGCTGGTCGGCGCTCCGCGGCTGCTCGGCCGGCTGCGCGACATGCTGCCGGATTCGGTGCAGGGCATGGTGCGCGGGGTGATTCCGAAGGACCTCGCCCGCCAGACGCCGACCCAGATCAGCCAGTACGTGCGCGAGGCGCGTCGCAACGGCGAATTCGCCTGACGCCGGCGGCCCCGACGGCCGATGGCCACGTCGCGCAAGCGGGCCTCCTCCAAGCGGGTCGTGATCATCGACGGCCATCCGGATCCGGACGAGGCGCGCTACGTGCACGCACTGACGGGCGCCTACGCGCGCGGCGCGCGGCAGGCCGGTCATTCGGTCGAGCTCTTCCGCCTCTCCTCCATGAATTTCCCGCTCCTGCGCAGCAATGCGGATTTCTACGGCGGCGTCGTGCCGCCCGAGATCAAACGGATCCAGGAGGCCATCATCTGCTGCGACCACATCGTGATGATCTATCCGCTGTGGCTCGGCAACATGCCGGCGCTCCTCAAGGGCCTGCTCGAACAGGTGTTCCGCCGCGCGGTGGCGTATGCGGACGTTGCGCGCCGCGGCGCCTCGCAGAATCCGCTGAAGGGCAAATCGACGCGGATCGTGATCACCATGGCGATGCCGGCGCCGGTCTACCGCCAGCATCTCGGGGCCCACAGCCTG
>JAJXZV010000189.1 GCA_021779875.1 Pseudomonadota bacterium | reverse complement strand
GACCACGGCCACCCGCGCGGCCGGCGCGAGTCCGCGCGCCACGGCGAGCGCGGCCATGACCGGGCCCACGACGCCGCCGCCGACGATGATCAGGTCGAACCGCCGGTCCGGAGTCCGCCCGCTCACGACAGCGCCACGCCGCGGGCGAGCTTGGGGATACGCCCGGAGGACCCGGTGCTCAGCCGCGACAGCGCGGCCTTCGCCGGGGGCAGCAGATCGAACGCCAGCAGCCCGAGATTGCGCAGCCGCTGCACGACGCCCAGAGGACTCGAGAACGTCCGCACCAGCCCGTCGGTGAAGGCGATGACGCCGCCGCGGTCCGCGGCCCGCCAGGCATCGTAGCCATCGAGCAATGCCCGGGAACCGGGATCGAAGCCGGGCTCGCGGCGTCCGTCGGCGAGCAGTTCGGCGAGACTCGCCACGTCGCGCAGGCCGAGATTGAAGCCCATGCCGGCGACCGGATGCAGTCCCTGCGCCGCATTGCCGATGACGGCGCAGCGGCCGGCGCTCGTGGCGTCCGCGCGCGTCAGCGCCAACGGGTAGGGCACGCGCCGGCCGACCTGCAGGAAACGGCCCAGGCGATGGCCGAACCGGTCCTGCACCTCGGCGAGGAACCGCGCATCGGACCAACCCATCGCGGCGTCGGCCGCGGCGTGGGTGAGCGTCAACACCAGGGTGCAGCGGCCGTCCGCGAGCGGCAGCAGGGCGAGCGGACCGCTCGGCGTGAAGCGCTCGTAGGCGACGTGCTCATGGAAGCGCTGCGGCAGCACCGTCGTGATCACCGCCGTCTGCTCGTAATCGCGCACCTTGGCCTCGACGCCGAAGGCGCCGCGCACCGTCGAGCGTGCGCCGTCGGCCGCAACGATCAGCCGGGCGCGAAGCCGGGCGGGCGCACCGCCGGACGTCGCGGCCTCGAGATCGACGGCCGCCTCGCGCGGCTCGATCCGGCGGACCTCGCCCGGGCAGAACACCCGCAGTCCCTCCGAGCCGGGAAGCCGCGACCAAAGCGCCGAGCCGAGCGCGCGGTTCGGCACGACGTAACCCATGGCCTCGAGCCCCTGCTCGCGCGCGTCGATGCGGGCGAATCCGAACCGGCCCCGATCGGAGACGTGGATCTTCGCGATCGGCGTGGCCGCATCGCGCACGTCGGCCCACACCCCGAGCGTCTCCAGGATGCGCCGGCTGCCGTTCGACAGCGCAGTGGTGCGCTCGTCGAAACTCGGTTGCGCCGCCGAGTCGTGCGCAACCGCCTCGACCAGCGCCACCCGAAGCCCGAGCGGCCGCAGCGCCACGGCGAGACTGGCCCCGACCATGCCGCCGCCCACGATGGCCACGTCGACCACTTCGATCGGGGCATTCGGGTCCTCGAAGCCGCTCATGCCGCCCCCATCAAACGCTCGACGGCGTCCGGCGTCTTCTCGAGCGCCGCCGTCAGCACCTCCGGCGCGCCCGCGGTCACCAGCACGTCGTCCTCGATGCGCACGCCGATGTTCCAGAATTCGCGCGGCACGCGCGGCCCCGGGCGGATGTAGATCCCGGGCTCGACCGTGAGCGCCATGCCCGGCTCGAACACCCGCCATTCGCCGCCGACGCGATAGTCGCCCACGTCGTGCACGTCCAATCCGAGCCAATGACCGGTGCGATGCCCGAAGAAGGGCGCGTAGGCCTCCTGCCGGAGCAACCGCGCCAGCGGTCCGGCGAGCAGACCGAGCCTGACCAGGCCCTGGGTGATCACGCGCACCGCCGCCTCGTGCGGGTCGTTCCAGTGATTGCCGGCGCGCACCTTCTCGATGGCCGCGAGCTGCGCTTCCAGCACCACCTCGTAGACCGCCCGCTGGGCGGGGCTGAAGCGCCCGCCGATCGGCACGGTACGGGTGACGTCCGAGGCGTAGTACTCGCACTCGCAACCGGCGTCGACGAGCAGCAGGGCGCCGTCCTCGAGCCGCTGGTCGTTGCGGCGGTAGTGCATGACGCAGGCATTCGCGCCGGCCGCCACGATCGGCGGATACGAGAAATCGGCGTTGTGCGCGCGAAACTCGTGGGTCAACTCCGCCATGACCTCGTACTCCATCCGTCCCGGCTGCGCGAAACGCATCACCCGGCGATGCGCATCGACCGTGATGCGCGCGGCGCGGCGCAGGCGGACCTGCTCGGCGCGGCTCTTGAAGAGGCGCATGTCGTCGAGCACGTGATTCAGCGCAACAAACTCCTGCGGCCCGGTGGCGCCGTCCCGGCCCTGAGCACGCAGCGCATTGACCCAGCCGAGCACCCGCGGATCGAAATCCGGATGCCGGCCCATGGAATAGAAAATGCGCTCGCGGTTCTCCAGCAGTCCCGGCAGGATGTCGTCGATGTCCTCGATGGGAAACGCGTCGTCGGCCCCGTGCCGGGCCACCGCCCCGTCGGTGCCCGCCCAGGCGCCATCCCAGGATTCGCGCAGCGGATCGTGTTCACGCACGAACATCACGAATTCACCCTGCGCGCGGCCGGGCAGCAGCGCCGCCACCGCCTCCGGTTCGCCGAAGCCGGTCAGGTAATGGAAGTGGCTGTCCTGCCGGTAGGGATATTCGATGTCGGCATTTCGATGCCGGACCGGCGCGGCGGGCAGGATGGCGATGGACTCCCGGCCGATCATTCGCATGAACTGGCGCCGCCGCCGCGCGAACTCCCGCTGATCCATCGGCGAGGTCAATGCAGCCGCTGCGGGGTCGCCGAGTGGCTTTGGCCGCGCAGGGGCAGGAGCTCCTCGAAGACCACCTGGGCCGCGACCCGGATGAACTCGACCAATTCCGCATAGGCCTGCTCGTTGGATTCGTCGGCCTCCGCGTCATCGCCGGTCGCCCTGGAGATCTCGGTGAAGTCCCGGACGATCTCGCCGACGTCGCCGTTCAACGCGTCGAGGTCGGCGATCTGGCCGGTGCCGAGCCCGTAGAGGAAGCCGGTGCACCACAAGGCAAGCGCGTTGGCCCGGCCGTTCAGCGGCTGCTCGTCGTCCGGCAGCAGCGGCTCGAACTCCATGCCCTGCTCGCCGAACGAGGTGGCCGTCGCGGTGAACACGCGCTCGAGCATGGCCGCCGATTCACTCGACAGCGCGGCCCCGTCCGGCAGGATCTCGTTGACCCAATCCTGCATCCGGTAGGGCGCCACGGCGCACAATGCGCCGCACAACGATCCATGCGCCTCGGCGGCGTCGGCGAGGCTGCCGGCGGCGACCAGCACGTCCTCGAAGTCCTTGAATCGTACCTCCTGGGGCATGGAATCATGATACCGCAGAGCGCCGGCCGGATGCCGAGGAAGGCGCGCCGATCGCCTTTGCAATGCGGTAATCCGCGCTCTATATTGGCGCCTATGAGCGAATCCAACCCGAAGTCCGCGACCGATTTGGAGCTCAAGCGGCTCGAGCGACGGGTCGATGACCTGATCGCCACGGTCAATCAGATCAAGGAGGAGAACCGCGCCCTGCGCCAGCGCCAGGACGCGCTCACCTCCGAACGCGCGACCCTGCTGCAGAAGAACGAGCAGGTGCGCGCACGCGTCGAGGCGATGATCGGCCGGCTGAAGTCGATGGAACAGGTATGAACGATTCGGTGGCGCGGGTGAGCGTGCGGATACTCGAGAAGGACTACCACATCGCCTGTCCGGCGGAGGAGCGCGCCAATCTGCTCGATTCGGCCGAATTCCTCAACGCCAAGATGCGTGAGATACGCGATGGCGGCAAGGTCGTGGGGCTCGATCGCATCGCCGTGATCGCCGCGCTCAACATGGCCAACGAGCTGCTGCGGCTGCGCAATCGTGATGCGAGCTCGGAGACCGATATGGGAGGTCGCTTGCGTATCCTGCGCGAGCGCGTAGAGTCGGCTCTGGAGAAGGGCCAACAGCTGGAGCTATGAAGAACCGGCCCGGTTCGCCGACGCGGAATCGGGCAAGATTGAATTTGGCGCCGCCTGCGGTGTTCGATGCGGATCGGGTTACCTCCTGACCCTAATTTTGTAAACCCCAGGGGCCGTGCTTGCTGGCATCATTGTGCAAGTCCGCCGCGAGCGGAAAGCCTTAAGTGCCGCAGTTGGCCCCACCTGTTGCTCAGGTCGGGAGCAACGATCCAAGACGGCACATGCGGGTGGCGCCATCCCCTTCTCGATGAAGACCAAACTGCGCAAAGGACTGCGCGCCGCGAGGCGCGCCTTCAATCCCGACGAACACGCCGCACGCTCCGGTCTCGCCGCGCGCGCCGTGGCCGGCTCGCGCCGCTTCGCGGCCGGCCGCCGGATGGCCGTGTACCTGCCGTTCGACCGTGAGACCGACACCGCCGCCTTGATCCGCACGGCCCGCCGCCGCGGGGTTCGCCTGTACGTGCCCATCATCGTCGACCGGCGGCATGCGCGGATCCGCTTCTATCCGCTCGAGGGCAAGACCCGGCGCGGCACCTTCGGCATCGCGGTGCCGGCGCGCAAGGGACGCCCCCTGCCCGCCCGCTGGCTGGATCTGGTCGTGGTGCCGCTGGTCGGCGTCGACGGCGCGGGCCGCCGCCTGGGAATGGGCGGCGGATTCTACGACCGCGCGTTCGCGTTCCGCCGGCTGAGGACCGGGTGGCCCGGCCCGCAGCTGATCGGCTATTGCTTCGACTGCCAGCGCACCGCTGCGCCGTTCGCGGACGACTGGGACCTGCGCGTGGACGCGCTGGCCACCGAATCGGGTCTGCACCCATGCCGATGAACCATTGGCTCCTGAAGTCCGAGCCGGAGACTTTCGGCATCGACGATCTGGCGGCGCTCCCCCAGCGCACCACCTCCTGGGACGGAGTGCGCAACTACCAGGCGAGGAACATGCTGCGTGACTCCATGCGCAAGGGCGACACGGCCTTCTTCTATCACTCCAACTGCGAAAATCCGGGGATCGCGGGGATCGTGCGCATCGCGCGCGCGGGCTATCCGGATGCGTCCGCCTTCGACGCCTCCCACCGGTATTTCGACCCCGACAGCCCGGCGCACGCGCCGCGCTGGTACGCGGTGGACGTGGCGCTGGTGCGCAAGCTCTCCCGGGTGATCACGCTCGACGAACTGCGCGCGCATGCCGGCAAAGAGCTCGCCGGCATGCTCCTGCTGCGTCGGGGCAATCGTCTCTCGGTCACTCCGGTATCGCGGCGGGAATGGGATTTCATCCTCGCGCTCGAGTGAGATGGATCACATCGTGCGCCTCTTCGCAAGCAAAGAGCGCGACGTATTGCTTGTAAATTAAATAATCGTGTATATACTCGGTCCCCGGACTAACCCGACAACGGAGTTTCTAACATGGCAGCGAAAGCGAAGAAGGCGAAGAAGAAGGTAGCCAAGAAAAAGGCCGCCAAGAAGAAGTAAGCCTTCGTAATGAATCAGCTGTGCCCGCGTAAGCGGGCACAGTTGTTTCTGGGGTACGCGAATTCATGCTCTCCTCGACCGAAAAGAAGCGTCTCGCCGCCGAGGCCGCCTACCGCCACTTGGAAGAAGGGATGGTGCTCGGCATCGGCACGGGATCCACGGTCAATCAGCTCATCGACGTGCTGATCGAGCGCAGGATCCGCCTGGAGGGGGCCGTCTCGAGCTCCGTGCAGACCTCCGAACGGCTGCGCGCCGCTCGCATCCCCGAACTCGATTTGAACGCGGCGGGCGATCTGCCCCTGTACATCGACGGCGCCGACGAGGCGACCCCGTCGGGAATGCTGATCAAGGGCGGCGGCGCGGCGCTGACCCGCGAGAAGATCATCGCGGCCGCCTCCCGGCGGTTCATCTGCATCGTCGACGACTCCAAGGTCGTCGGCACGCTCGGACGCTACCCCCTGCCGGTCGAGGTGATCCCGATGGCCCGGTCCTACGTGGCTCGGCAGCTGGTCGGGCTCGGCGGCCAGCCGGTGTGGCGGGAGGGCGTGGTCACGGACAACGGCAACGCGATTCTCGACGTGCACCACCTGCACCTCGACGAACCGGCGGAATTCGAGGCGGCGGTGAACGGCATCGTCGGCGTGGTGACGGTGGGCCTGTTCGCCCGCCGCGGCGCCGACACGCTCATCGTCGCGGGCGACGGCGGCGTCCGGACGCTCGATCTGCGGCCCTGAAGCGCCGCCCGGGGCGGGCGGCCCTTTAGATCTCCACGCGGGTCCCGATCTCGATCACGCGGTTCGGCGGCAGCCCGTAATAGTCGGCGATCACCTGGGCATTGCGCGCCATTTGAATGAACGCCCGGCGGCGCAGAGGGGTGAGATCCGACCGCTGCCCCGGCAGCAATTCCTCGCGGCTGAGGAAGAACGTGGTGTGCTCCGGATCGTAGGGCACCCCGTGATTCTCGGCCTCGCGCAGTATCCGAGGGACGTCCGGCTTCTCCATGAAGCCCACCTGCGCCACCACCCGCACGATGCCGTCGTACACCGGGGTCACCGTCACCCGCTGGGCCTCCGGGATCCGCGGCTCCTCCCGCGTCACGATCGTGAGCAGCACCACGCGCTCGTGCATCACGCGGTTGAACTTCAGGTTGTTCAGCAATGCGCGCGGGATGCCGGAGGCCTTGGCGTCCAGGAAGATGGCGGTGCCCGACACTCGCACCGGCGGGTCGCGCCTCAGGTCCTCCAGGAAATCCCGCACCGGCTTCTGCTCGCGCAGCAGCCGGGCGAGCAGCGAACCCCGGCCCCGCTGCCAGGTCTGCATCAGCCAGTAGATGATGAGCCCGGCGCCGAGCGGCAACCAGCCGCCGTCCTCGAGCTTGGTGAAGTTCGCGAGCAGGAACGCGATGTCGATGACGAACAACAGCGACAGACCGGCGCGCAGCCACCGGCTTTCGCGTCCGGTGTGCGACTTGATCAGGCTCAAGGTGAGCGGCGTGACGATGGTCATCGCCCCCGACACCGCGAGACCATAGGCGCCCGCGAGCGCCCCGGAGCTGCCGAATCCGGCGACCAGGGCGAGGCACGCCGCCATCAGCAGCCAGTTCATGGTCGGCACGTAGATCTGGCCGGCGTGCTCGGCGGAGGAGTGTTCGACGCGCACCCTGGGGAGCAGGCCCAGGCTCACGGCCTGCGTCGTGACCGAGAACACCCCGGAGATCACGGCCTGCGAGGCGATCACCGTGGCGAGGGTCGAGAGCATCACCAGGGGAAACAACGACCAGGCGGGCGCCATCAGGTAGAACGGATTGCTGACGGCGGCCGGATTCTCCATGAGCAGGGCGCCTT
>JAJXZV010000068.1 GCA_021779875.1 Pseudomonadota bacterium | reverse complement strand
TCCATCTTCTCGAGGTTCGCATAGAGAGGCAGGATCATGAACGGCAGATACGAGTAGACGATGCCGACGTACATCGCGAAGGGCGTGTACAGCATGGCGATCGGCTCGTGGATCACGCCGAGCGACATCAGCAGGTTGTTGATCACCCCGTTCGCCTTCAGGAGGCCTATCCAGGCGTACACCCGCAGCAGGAGCGAGGTCCAGAACGGCAGCATCACGAGCAGCAGCAGGACGTTGCGCGTCCTGGCGCGCGCCCGGGCGATGCCGTAGGCCATCGGATAGCCGATCAGCAGGCACAGCAGGGTCGACACGAAGGCGACCTTCACCGAATTGAGCAGCGCGTCGACGTACAGCGCGTCGGTGAACAGGAACGCGTAATTGTTGAAGTTCAGCCGGATGTCGAGCGCGTTCTTCGCGCCCCAGACGAGCAGCGGCTTGTACGGCGGGATGGCCAGGTCGATGTCCGAGAAGGAGATCTTCAGGACGATGACGAAGGGCACCGCGAAGAACAGCAGCAGCCACAGGTACGGAAGGGCGACCACCAGGCCGCGGCCCGTCACCCCGATGCGTTCGAGCCTGGGGGCGCGTTTCATCGGGTCAGCGGGTCACGACCACGGGGCTCGAGGAATCCCAGGACAGGTACACCGGCTGATCCCAGGTCACCGTCTCGGCATGGCGCGAGGTGTTCGGCTGCGTGACGCGAACCACCTTGCCGGTGGGCAGCCTCACGAGGTAGATCGACAGGTCGCCGAGGTAGGCGATGTCCTGCACCACGCCGCGCGCCACGTTGTCCGTGCCCGCGGGCGGGCTCGTCGACATCAGGATCTTCTCCGGCCGCACGGCCGCCCAGACGACCGCCTCGGGCGCCGCGCTGATGCCGTGGCTCACGTAGATCACCCCGCCGAGCTCCGGCGACCCGATGCGCACGTGCTCCGGTTCGTCCTCGATGAGCTTGCCTTCGAAGATGTTCACCGAGCCCACGAAATCGGCGACGAACTTCGAGTTCGGGAACTCGTAGATCTCGCTCGGCGTGCCGGCCTGAACGATCTCGCCGTGGTTCATCACGCCGATGCGGCTGGCGAGGGTCATGGCCTCCTCCTGGTCGTGGGTCACGACCACGAAGGTGACCCCGAGCTTGTCCTGCAGCGAGATCAGCTCGAACTGGGTGTGCTCGCGCAGCTTCTTGTCGAGGGCGCCCAGCGGCTCGTCGAGCAGCAGCAGCTTTGGGCGCTTGACCAGCGCGCGGGCGAGCGCGACGCGCTGGCGCTGTCCGCCCGAGAGCTGATGGGGCTTGCGCCGGGCGAGCCCGCCCAGCCTCACGAGCTCGAGCATGGCGGCGACGCGCTCGGCGATCTGCGCCTTCGGGATCCGGTCCTGTTTGAGCCCGAAGGCCACGTTCTGCTCCACCGTCATGTGCGGAAACAGCGCGTACGACTGGAACATCATGTTCACCGGCCGCTCGTAGGGCGGCACGCCGGCCATGTCCTCGCCGTCGATCAGGATGCGCCCGGAGCTCGGTTCCTCGAAACCGCCCAGCATGCGCAGCAGCGTCGTCTTGCCGCAGCCCGAGGCGCCGAGCAGGCAGAAGATCTCACCCTGGTAGATCTTGAGCGAGACGTCGTCGACCGCCTTGAAATCCCCGAACGCCTTCGTCAGGTGCTCGATCTCGACGTACGGACGGGCGGACGGCTCCTTCCAGGGTGCGGCCTTGACGGCGCCGCCGGCGGTCGCCATCGCCTATTGACCCGTCTTGAATTTTTGCCAGACGCGCGTGATCGCGCGGGTCTGTTCCGGCGAGTCCGCCAGCTGCACCGCGAGCCGCTGACGCAGTTCCGCCGGCGGGTAGATCGCCGGATCGTTCTTCACCGCATCGAGCACGTAGGGCATCGAGGCGAGATTGCCGTTCGCGTAGCGCTTGAAGTTGCTCACCTGCGCGATCACCTGCGGGGTCATCATGTAGTCGATGAAGGCATAGGCGCTCTCGGGATGGGGCGCGTCCTTGGGGATGGCCAGCATGTCGAACCACAGGATCGAGCCTTCCTTCGGCACCGTGTACCCGATGTCGATGCCCTTGCCGGCCTCGCGCGCGCGGTCACGCGCCTGCAGCACGTCGCCGTTGTACCCCACCGCGATGCACAGGTCGCCGTTCGCCAGCGCCTCGATGTACTCGGAGGAGTTGATGTTGCGGATGTACGGGCGGACCTTCAGCAGCGTCGCCTCGGCCGCCGCGCGGTCCTCCTCCTTCTGCGAGTTCGGGTCCCGGCCCAGGTAGGCGAGCACCACGCGCATCATCTCCGCGGGCGAGTCGAGCACGCTGATGCCGCACTTGGCCACCTTCGAGGCCACGGCCGGGTCGAACACCAGCCGCCAGCTGTCGAGAGGCGCGTCGGGCAGCAACGCCTTGATCATCTTCTCGTTGTAGCCGATGCCGTTGGTGCCCCACATGTAGATGACCCCGTGCTCGTTCCCGGGGTCGTGCAGGGCCACCCGCGCCATCAGCTGCGGGTCCATGTTCTTCAGGTTCGGCAGCTTGGACTTGTCGAGCGGCAGGTATACGCCCGCCTTGATCTGGCGCTCGAAGTACGAGGCGGTCGGCACCACGACGTCGTAGCCGCTGTTGCCCGAGAGGAGCTTCGTCTCGAGCGTCTCGTTGGTGTCGAAATACGCGGCGTGCACCTTGATGCCCGTCTGCTTTTCGAAGTCGGACAGGGTGTTCGGCGCGAGGTAGTCCGACCAGATATAGAGATTCAGCACCTTGCCCGCGGCGTCGGCGCCCGCCGGGGCCGGCCCGGCCGACGACCCCGCCGACGGCTTGCCGCCCCCGCACGCGCTCATCAGCCCCACGCACACGAGCGCCGCGATGGCCGCCCGACGAACCCTGATCATCGACCCTTCCCCTGATGCGAATGCCGCGGCCGCCAGTTATAGCGCAGCTTCGGGCCCTTGGGACAGGATTTTACACGTTGAGCAGCAGATGCTCCCGTTCCCACGAGCTGATGACCTGCGCGAACGTCTCGTACTCGGCCTCCTTGACGGCCGTGTAGGCGAGCACGAAGCGGTCGCCGAACAGATCGACCAGCGGCTTCGACTCGCGCAGCAGGCGCAAGCTTTCGGCCAGGCTCCTCGGCAGGGCGATGGCGAGGTCGTAGGCGCTGCCCGAGATCGGCTCGGAAGGCTTCAGGCCCTCGATCATGCCGAGGAATCCGCAGGCCAGGGACGCGGCGATCGCGAGATAGGGGTTCGCGTCGGCGCCGCCCACGCGATTCTCCACGCGGCGCGCCTCGGGGCCCGACATAGGCACGCGCAGCCCCGCGGTGCGGTTGTCGTAGCCCCAGTGAACGTTGATCGGGGCGGAGGAGTAGCGGCTGATGCGCCGGTAGCTGTTCACGTTCGGCGCGAACAGCGACATCGCCGCGGGCAGGTACTTCTGCAGCCCGGCGATGTGTCCGAAGAACAGCGCCGAGGGGCTGCCGTCCGGATTGCTGAAGATGTTGCGGCGGGTCTTCGAGTCGATCACGCTCTGATGCAGGTGCATCGCGCTGCCCGGCTCCTTGGCCATCGGCTTCGCCATGAAGGTCGCGTACATCTTGTGGCGCATCGCCGCCTCGCGCGCCGTGCGCTTGAACAGGAACGCCTGGTCGGCGAGGCTCATCGGGTAGCCGTGCAGCAGATTGATCTCCATCTGCGCCGCGCCCGACTCGTGGATCAGCGTGTCGATCTCGATGTCCTGCGCCTCGCAGAACGAATACATGTCGTCAAAGAGCGGATCGAATTCGTTCACCGCCGCGATGCTGTAGGCCTGCCGCCCGATTTCCGGGCGCCCCGAGCGGCCCACCGGGGGCTTGAGCGGATAGTCGGAGTCGATGTTCGGGTCCACCAGGAAGAACTCGAGTTCCGGGGCCACGACCGGCTCCCAGCCGTGCGCCTCGTACAGTTCGAGCACGCGGCGCAGCACGTAGCGCGGCGACATGGTCACCGGGCGGCCGTCGCCGTAGAAGCAGTCGTGGATCACCTGCGCGGTGGGCTCGGCCGCCCAGGGCACCACGCGCACCGTGCTGGCATCGGCCTTCAGCACGATGTCGATGTCCGACGGGTTCATGGCGCTCTGGTCTTCCGGATAGTCGCCCGTCACGGTCTGCAGGAAGATCGCCTCCGGCAGGCGCATGCCCTCCTCCTCGGCGAATTTCTCCGCGGGCATCAGCTTGCCGCGCGCCACCCCCGCCATGTCCGGGATGATGGCCTCGACCTCGGAGATGCCGTGTTCCTTGAAGAATTGCTGAATCTTGCTCGTGCTCGACATGAGATCACCTTGAAAGCCGTGCCCGCCGCTCACAGGCCGCGCCGAACGCGGCGAACAACGCGCTGGAAAATGGATTGGCCGCGAACTGCCATTCCGGATGCCACTGCAGGCCGAGCGCGAAACTCGGACTGCCGGCCACCGAGAACGCCTCGATGACGCCGTCGGGCGCGCGGGCCTCGACGGCGAGGCCGGCGCCGAGCGTCTGCACCCCCTGCCAGTGCAGGGAGTTGACGGTCAGGCGATCCCGGCCCGCGATCTCGCGCAGGCGTCCCCCGGGCTCGAGCAGCACCTCGTGCGCCGGCCCGTACTGCTCCTCGAGCGGCAGCGACTCGTCGTCGCGGTGGTCCATGTAGCCCGCCACCTCGTGCAGCCGCTGGTGCAGGCTGCCGCCGAAGGCGACGTTCATCTCCTGGAATCCCCGGCAAATCGCCAGCACCGGCAGGCCGGCGGCGATCGCCTTGGGGATCAGCGGAAGCGTCGTAGCATCCCGATGAGGATCATGCAGCGTTCCCGGCGCGCTGGCCGGGCCTCCGTAGTGGTGAGGTTCGACGTTCGAGGCGCTGCCGGTCAGCAGCAGTCCGTCGCACACCGCGAGCACCGACTCGAGGTCGAGCTGCGTGGCGAGCGCGGGGATGAGCAGGGGCGCGGCGCCGGCGCCGATGGCGACGGCCTCGATGTACTTCTCGCCGACCATGTGGAAGTAGTGCTTCCCGCAGAGGCGGCGATCGGCTGGAATTCCGATGAGCGGCAGGCGCGTCATGTTGTTAATCATTTTAAACACCCGGGGGGCACCCCGAGCTTTCTGGGAAGCCATGTTACACCAGTCCGGCACCGCGCCACGTCGCCGACTGGGAGAAAAGTGGCTATAATTTAGGCATTTCCGATACTTGCACGTGCTTGCTGCAGCGCGGCGACCGAGCCGGAAGGCGGCCTCGCCCGAAGCGGGCACAGCCGCGAAATGGTGTCAATAGGCATAAGATTTTAAACACCGGCATTCCCTGACCCGCCCTTCGGAGCCTCCTTGTACCTGTCCCAGCCCGACGCTCGGTCCTACTATGCGGATTCGCTCGGCGCCGCGGATCGCCCGGCGCGCGCGCCGCTCGCCGGCGAGCACCGCGCCGACGTGGCCGTGATCGGCGGCGGCATCGCCGGCTGTTCTGCTGCACTGCATCTCGCCGAGCGCGGCTACCGCGTCGCGCTGCTCGAGGCGAATCGCGTCGGCTACGGGGCCTCGGGCCGCAGCGGCGGGCAGACCATCTTCGGACTGGCGGCGGGCCAGAGCGCGCTCGCCGCCCAGCTCGGGCTCGAACACGCCCGGCGCCTGTTCGACCTGTCGGTGGAAGCCCTCGATCTCACCCAGTCGCTGATCGCCCGGCACGGCATCGACTGCGACTATCGGCCGAACCACGTGCACGTCGCGGTGCGCCCGCGGCACCTCGCGGAGATCGCCGCCTGGGAACGCGAGCTGCACGAGGTCTACGGCTATTCATCGGCACGCGCGCTCGACCGCGCGCAATTGCGCGAGCACGTCGCGAGCGACCGCTACCTCGGCGGCCTGGTCGATCCGCGCAGCGGGCATCTGCATCCGCTCAAATACACGCTCGGCCTGGCGCGCGCCGCCGAACGGGCCGGCGCCGTGATCTTCGAGGGGTCGGCCGCGCAGAGCTACACCGGCGGCCCGGAGATCTCGGTGGCGACCGCGGCGGGCCAGGTGCGCTGCCGGCACCTGGTGCTCGCCGGCAACGCCTATCTCGGGGCGCTCGCACCCGCGCTGGCGCGCCGCATCCTCGGGGTCGGCACGTACATGATCGCCACCGAGCCGCTGGACCCCGGGCGCGCGGGCGCGCTGCTGCCGAGCGGCGCCGCCATCGCGGACCTCAACTGGATCCTCGACTATTTCCGGCTGTCGGCCGACCACCGCCTGCTGTTCGGCGGCCGGGTGAGCTACAGCGCCTTCGAGCCGCCGCGGCTGGCGGAGTCCATGCGCCGGCGCATGGTGCGGATCTTCCCCGAACTGCACGACGTGCGGGTGAGCCACTGCTGGGGCGGCTTCCTCGACATCACCATGAGCCGCGCACCGGACTTCGGGCGCCTCGCGCCGAACGTGTACTACCTGCAGGGATTCTCGGGGCACGGCATGGCGCTCGCGGGACTCGCCGGCAAGCTCGCGGCCGAGGCGCTCGCCGGCACCGCCGAACGCTTCGACGTGTTCGCGCGGATCACCCACCGGGACTTCCCCGGCGGCCGCTGGCTGCGGCGGCCCTCGCTCGTGTTCGCGATGTTGTACTACCGGCTGAGGGACGTGCTCGGCTGAGGCGCGGGCGGCGGGGCCGCGAGGTGCCGCAGCACGTAGCAGCGGTGGATGCGCGGATTGCGCTCGAAGTCCTTCGGGATGGTCGCCGCGGTGAGGTCCTCGACCGAGGCCTCGGCGAGCGCCGCCGCGTCGAGCTTGAAGCGGGTGTAGTTGGTCGAGAACACCAGCCGGCCCGCCGGCCGCAGCAGAGCGAGGCAGCGGCGCAGCATCGGCACGTGATCGCGCTGCACGTCGAGCACGCCGGCCATGCGCTTGGAATTCGAGAAGGTCGGCGGATCGAGGAAGATCAAGTCGAAGCGCGGCCCGCCCGCCGCCGCGGCCTCGAGCCACTGCAGGCAGTCGGCGCGCTCGAAGCGGTGCGCCGGCCCGGCCAGGCCGTTCAGATCCAGGTTCTCCTCGGCCCACTGCAGGTAGGTGTTCGACAGGTCGACGCTCACGCTCGAACGCGCGCCGCCCGCCGCCGCGTACACCGTGGCGCTGCCGGTGTAGCAGAACAGGTTGAGGAAGTCCGTCCCGCCCGCCCACTCGCGCAGCCGCGCGCGCACCAGCCGGTGATCCAGGAACAGCCCGGTGTCGAGGTAGTCGCGGAAATTGACCCAGAAACGCAGACCGCCCTCG
>JAJXZV010000117.1 GCA_021779875.1 Pseudomonadota bacterium | reverse complement strand
GCCGCGGGACGGCGTCTCGCTCGGCGAGATCGTCGCCCGCGGCAATCTCGTGATGAAGGGCTATTACCGGGACCCGAAGGCCACGGCGCAGGCGATCCGCGACGGCTGGTTCCACACGGGCGACGCAGCGGTGGTGCATCCGGACGGCTACGTGGAGATTCGCGACCGCTTCAAGGACGTGATCATCAGCGGCGGCGAGAACATCTCCTCCATCGAGGTGGAGGGCGTTCTGCTGCAGCATCCGGCGGTGCGCGAGGCGGCGGTGGTCGGCATGCCCGACGAGCGCTGGGGCGAATCGCCGCACGCCTTCGTGGTGCTGCGTGCCGGCGCGGGAGCCGCGGCCGCGGAGCTGCGCGAATTCTGCCGGGCGCGGCTCGCGCACTTCAAGGTTCCGAGCGACTTTCAGTTCGTCGAGGAGTTGCCGAAGACCGCCACCGGCAAGATCCAGAAATTCGTGCTGCGCAGACGCCGAAGCGCCATCAGCGCACAGTGATCCGCGCTCATGCCTCGAGCGCGAGCGGCTTCCGCCCGCGGCGGGCGAGCGCGACGTAGTAGAGCGCGCCGAGGACGAGCCAGGCCGCGCCGAGCCGCTTCGCGGCGAGGTCCATTTCGTACAGCACGTACAGGATGATCGCGAGGCCGGCGAGCGGCAGCAGCAGGTGCCGCAGCCAGTCACGGCTGCCCTCGCGCAGCACGTAGTGGTTGATCACCGACAGGTGCAGCAGCACGAAGCCGCTCAGGGCGCCGAGATTCACCACGCGGGTCAGGTCGTCGACGCGCGCGGCGAACAGCAGGCCCACCAGCAGGGAGACCGCCGCGACCAGCAGCGTGCTCACGTAGGGGGTGCCGAAACGGGGGTGCACCCGCGCAAGGATGGCGGGCAGCTTGCCGTCGCGAGCCATGGCGAACAGGATCCTGGCCACGGCGGCCTGCGCGGCCATCGCGTTCGCGATCGCGGAGGCGAGCACCACCGCGAGGATGGTGACCAGGCGCAGCCATGGTCCGCCGGCGCGCTCGGCGATCTCGTAGAAGGCCGTGTCCGGCGAACCGAAGCGCATGTCGCGCGACAGGTCCGTGGCGATCCAGGTCTGCAGCATGAACAGGAGCCCGACCAGCAGCAGCGCGAGCACCGTGGCGCGGCCGACCGCGCCGGCATCACCGCCGCTCTCCTCGGCGAGCGTCGAGATGCCGTCGAAACCCAGGAAGGAGAGCACGGCGACCGAGGTGGCGCCGGCGATGGTGGCGAGCGAGAAGACCTGGGGATCGTAGATCGGCCGCAGCGTGAGCCGGCCGGCGCCGTGGCCCGTGTACAGGGCGAACAAACCGAGCGCGACGAACAGGGCGAGGGTGACGAGTTCGAGGGTGAGCATGTAGCGGTTCACGCGCGCCGTGAATTCGATGCCGAGCAGGTTCACCGCCGCGTTGAACGCGACGAACGCGGCCAGCCAGAGCCACGCGGGCACGGCGGGCAGGATGGGCCGCAGCGCGACCGCGCTGAACAGGTACAGCAGGGCGGGGATCAATATGTAATCCAGCAGGATGAGCCAGCCGGAGAAGAAGCCCGCGACCTCGTGAAGGCCGCGGTGGGCATAGGTGTACACGGAGCCCGCCAGCGGGAAGGCGCGCGACATGGCGGCGTAGCTCAAGGCCGTGAAGAACATGCCGATGAGCCCGAGCAGGTAGGCGAGCGGCACCATGCCGCGGGCGTCGTGCCAGACGAAGCCGAACACCGAGTACGGCGCGATCGGCACCATGAAGATCATGCCGTAGATCACCAGGTCCTTGGGGGTCAGTGCGCGGTGCAGCTGCTGTTGGTAGCCGAAGGCCTGGAGCGACATGCGATATCCTTGATGGCTTCGAGGAGTCGAAGAGTCTAACGGAGATTCGAGAGCCATGAGCCACGGACACAGCATTCACCGGCGCCACCACGGCTGGAACAACGCGCTCGAACCGGCGGTGCGCATCGAGCCCGGAGCCGTGCTGCAGTTCGACGTGCTGGACGCCGCGGGCGGACAGCTCGGTCCGCACTCGACCGCACGGGATCTGGCGAGCCTGGACTTCGCACGGATCAATCCGGTCAACGGACCGGTGTTCGTGGAGGGCGCAGAGCCCGGCGACGCGCTGCAGGTGACGCTGCTGTCCTTCGAGCCGTCCGGCTGGGGCTGGACCGCCAACATCCCGGGCTTCGGACTGCTCGCGGACGACTTCCGGGAGCCGGCGCTGCACCTGTGGCGCTACGAGGCGGCGACGCTCGCGCCCGCGCTGTTCGGCCGCTTCGCGCGGGTGCCGCTCAAACCCTTCACGGGCACGATCGGCGTCGCGCCGGCGGAGCCGGGCGAGCACAGCATCGTGCCGCCGCGCCGCGTGGGCGGAAACATGGACATCCGCGACCTGTCGCAGGGCAGCGAGCTGCTGCTGCCGGTGGAGGTGCCGGGAGCCCTGTTCTCGGTGGGCGACACCCATGCGGCGCAGGGCGACGGCGAGGTGTGCGGCACGGCCATCGAGAGTCCGATGCGCGTGACGCTGCGCTTCGACCTGATGAAGCGCGAGCCGCTCGCCTTTCCGCGGTTTCGCACGGCCGGCCCGGTGACGCGGCACCTCGACGCGCGCGGCTACGAGGTCACGACCGGCATAGGACCCGATCTGATGGTGGCGGCACGCGCGGCGGTGCGCTCGATGATCGACCTGTTGTGCCGGCGCGAGCACCTGACGGCGATCGACGCCTACCTGCTCTGCAGCGTGTGCGGGGATCTGCGGATCAGCGAGATCGTCGACGTCCCGAATTGGACGGTCTCGTTCTACTTCCCGCGAATCGTGCTGGAGTGACCCGGACGGGTCAGTCGCTCAAGGGGATGGCGGTGAGCCGCAGGGGCCATTCGTAGCGGCCGGCCTGGCAGGCGGGCGACAGCAGGAATCTCATCCGCAGGCGCAACGTCTCGCTGCCCGCGTGCGCCCAGCGCTGCACCACCTCGCCGCCGCCGGCTTGCAGTTCGAGGTCCGGTCCGAGACCGATCAGCACCACCGCGCGGATCGGTGCGGGGAGCGGCGCGACCGAGAGCAGCACGCCGCTCGGGCTGTTGCTGGAGACCAGCATGTCCTGGGGCTCGGGGACCTCGATGTAGCCCCGGCGCGCGTCCACGGCCGAGATGTCGAGGAACGCCGGCCGATCCGCCCACTGCACGTGCGCCACGGGCAGGACCGTCGCCGACACGTTCAGACCCGCGCGCGAAGAGCCGGCGCGGACGTCCGCCGCGACCAGAGCGGCCAGCAGACCGAGCGCCACCGCCTGCCCGGCCGGGTTCACGACCGCGAGTCCTGGGTGGCCGCGGCGCGCCGCCGGCCGGCCCGGGCGGCGGCGAGCGCCTCCTCGGCGCGCAGCGCGGGTGTCGCCTGCGGCCAGGTGCGCATCAGCCGTTCGATTTCGGTGGCGCGCGCCGGCGCGCAGAACAGATGGCCCTGCGCGGCGTCGAAGTTCGCCGAGCGGGCGAATTCGAGCAGGTCGCGCGTCTCGACGCCTTCGGCGCAGACCGCGAGACCGAGATCGTGCGCGAGCCGCACGATCCCGCGCACGATCACTTCAGCGTCGCGCTCACGCGCCACGTCGGCGAGCAGCCCGCGGTCGACTTTGACCTCGGAGAACGGCATCCGGTAGAGCTCGGTGAGCGACGAGGTTCCGACTCCGAAGTTATCGAGCGCCAGGCCCACGCCCGCGATGCGCAGACGCGTGAACACGTCGAGCATCAGATCGCGGTCGAGACTGGCGGCGGTTTCGGTGACGTCGAGGACGATGCGGTCCGGCGGCACGTCGTGCTCCTCGAGCAGGCATTGCAGTCGATCGGGAAAGCCCCGGTCGGTGACCAGCCGGGGACTCAAGTTCACGACCAACTCGAGGGCGAGGTCGGCGCGGCGCCACGTTCCCGCCTGCCGCACCGCCTCGGTGATCACGAAGTCGGTCACCTGGCATTCGAGGCCGAAGGCCTCGACGGCCGCCCAAAAGTGGCGCGGCTGCAGGTCACCGCGGTGCGGGTGGCGCCAGCGCACCAGCGCCTCGACGCCCTGGAAGGCGCAGGCGCCGCCGCCGATGCGGATCTTCGGCTGATAAGCGAGATGGAACTCGTGGCCCGCGAGACCCCGCTCGATCTCCTCGCGGCGGATCGGCGGCGCGCCGTTCAGCACCGGGGTCAACAGACGCTCGAGCGAGGCGGGGTCGAGAGGCCGCGCATACGTGCCGATGATCGGCAGGCCGCGTGCATCCGCCGCGCAGCGCACGCTCGCGAGCACCCGCGGGTCGAGCGCGCCGACGAGCACGGTGGCCGGGCGGCGGCCCGCTTCGGCGAGCAGCGGCACGGCACCGTAGCCGGCGTTGCTCAGCCGGTCGACCGCCAGCACGGCCAGGGTGGGCTGCCGCCAGGCGAGCACCGCCGCCATTTCATCCACATCGTCGACCGCGGCGTGGTCGCAACCCAGGCGCTGCGCCACCGTGCGCAAGACCTCGAGGCACGGCGGGTCGGCCGCGAGGATCACCATGAAGTCCGGAGCCTGACTCATATCCGTCTCCCAGTTCCATCGGGAATGCGGATAGAGTATATCGGTAATAGCGATTCAATGCATTATAGCGAATATGGACCTGATCCACACTTTACGCAGATCGCGCGGACACCTGGCCGACGAGGTCGCCCGTGACGGGCAGCCAAACCTCGAAGCGGTCGCTTTCGCCATCGTTCAGCAGGTGCGCGCCGGCGAGGTGGAGCAGCCGCCCGAGGGCCGCTCGATGCACCCGGCGGATCTTGGTCTCGGTGGTGCGTCGGGCGCGGCCTTCCGGCTCGGGCCACCGCTGGGGCGGGTTGCTCTGCACCGAGATCAGCGCGCCGGCCGCGGGCAGCGTCGCCTGGCAATCGGCGCAGACCGACGCGGGATCATGCGCGGCCTCGATCGACCAGACGACCCCCGGGCTGGTGGGCGCCGGCGGTTCGAGCAACGCGAGCAGCGTCAGGCCCTTGCCGAGCCCATGCGGATCGGCGTGGGTCGTGCGGTCGGCGTCGCAGCGCCAGCGCACCTGCACCGCCAGGGTGCTGGCCGTGGCCGCGGCCTCGAGGCACTCCCCCAGCGTGGCGGCGCGCGGCTCGGCGGCCGTTTCCGCCAGGGCCTCGAGGATGGCGGCGACCGCCTGCAGACGCCGCACGCCCACGCGCATCTCGGCGAGATACCCGCTCAGAGGGGCGGGCGGCGGGGTGCCGTCGGCCGCGAGTTCCACGAAACCGTACAGCGCCGCCGAGATATTGTTGAGCTCGTGTGCGAAAGCCCCGGCCAAGGCGGGGTCCGCGGGCAGGTCGTTCGGCGGCTGACGCGACGCGCCTGCCGGTGCCGGGCTCACGGTCAGCGATTCTCGTCGGCCGTCGCGGCCGTCGCGGCCGTCGGCATCGGTATGGCCAGCTCGCGCATCAGCACCTCGGGAGCGGTGGTCTTGGCGAGACAGGCGTTGGCGCCCGCCGCGAGGATCCGCTTCACGTTGTCCGAGGACATGAATCCGGACAGCGCGACGATGCGCGGTTTGCGATCCCCGAACATGCTGCGCAACAGGCGGCAGACCGCGAAGCCGTCCATGTCCGGCATCTGCAGGTCGAGGGTGACCACGTCCGGACGCATCGCCTCGCACTTGATGCCGGCGGAGAATCCGTCGCAGGCGACGTCCACCGCGACGGACGGGGCCCGCACGGCGAGCAGATTGGACAGATACCGCGCGAACTGGGGGTCATCGTCGATGATCAGCAGCCGCGACGGCGGGGCATCCGCGCTCGCCTGCAATTGCTGGCGCTTGGCGATGAAAGCCTCGACGTCCTGCACGCGGAACCGCCGGTGGCCGCCGGGCGTGCTCACCGAGGGAAGCAGGCCGCGGCTCGCCCACAGGCGCACGGTCACGGGGGCCACCAGCAGCCGGTCGGCCACCTGGTTCGGCGTGAGGAATTCTGCGCGGCGGCTACCCGCCGGCTCGGTCGCCGTCCCGGTCGATCGACGGGACGACCTTACGCGCGCGTCCATGGCATCTTGGAAGTCATGGTTGACGTTAGCATGGCGTTTCTAGCCTTACAAGCGTATGTGACGCCTATAGCCATTGCTTCGGGCCATCACACATCGGAAGTAGATCGTGATTCGGAGCACTGTCCTCCCTATTGGCAGATGAGTATGCTCAACGGCGCCAGTGACACATCGGTGCACCCGCTCGATCAAGGATCGTTCGTGAGGGGGAGTTTGGCCTGCTGGCAGGGACGGGCAAGCGCGTGACGGCGTCGAGACTACTCATTCTGGACGATGATCCGCACATCGGACGGATGGTCCAGCGTATCGGCGAATCCGCCGGCATCGAGGCGCGCTTCATGACCGGCACCGAGGAATTCTTCCGCTCGGTGCAAGAATGGCAGCCCACCCATATCGCCATCGACCTCGTGATGCCGGAAATGGACGGCGTCGAGGTTCTGCAGCGCCTCGCCGTCGCGCGATGCACCGCCAAGATCATCATCACGAGCGGGGTCGGATCCCGGGTCCTCGATGCCGCGGGCCGATCGGCCAACGAGCACGGCCTGCAGATCGTGGGCGTGCTGTCGAAGCCCTTCGCGCCGCGGCAGCTGCGCGAGCTGCTGAATGGCGCCGACGAGGCTGCGCGCCCCCGCCCCGACGCCTCCCTGTATCGCAGCGCGCGCCCCGACGACGCCGAGCGCGCGGCGGAATCGACCGCGGCGGCCCTGAGGCGGGCGCTCGATCGGCGCGAGCTCAAGCTCGTCTATCAGCCGCAGATCCGCTGCGCGAGCGGCGAGCTGGCCGGCTTCGAGGCGCTGGTCCGCTGGCTTCACCCGCAGCGCGGCGAGATCATGCCGGACGAATTCATCGGCTGCGCCGAGCGCCACGGGCTCATCGACGCGCTCACCGACCAGGTGCTCGCCATGGCGATCGAGTGGCTCGGAGGCTCGTTCGCCGACTCCGAGGTCACCGTGGCCGTGAACCTGTCTTCAAAGGCGCCCGCGGCGATCGCGCCGCATGCGCCCGACCCGGCGACCACCACGCGGCAGTCCGCGATGGTCGACCGCATCACCGCCCAGTGCCGCGAGCGCGGCGTCAGGCCCGAGAACCTGATTCTCGAGCTCACCGAGAGCAGCGCCATGGAGAACCCGGTGATGTCGCTCGACCTGTTCACGCGGCTGCGCATGAAGGGCTTTCAGCTGTCGATCGACGACTTCGGCACCGGCTACTCCTCG
>JAJXZV010000445.1 GCA_021779875.1 Pseudomonadota bacterium | reverse complement strand
GCGATGGTCCGTCTCGGCACGGGCGGCACGCTTGCGCAGCTGTATGCCGCGCTCATCGGAGGCAGCGCATCGTCGGCGTGGCCGAAATTCCTCGCAGCCGCCAAGGCCCTGCCGCCGATCACGAGCGACGACCCGTTCGCCGCCGCGGCCGGCGCGCTCAAGAAGAGCCGGCGCCCGCCGCGCGCCGCACCAAGAGCGCGCCGGCCGCACCGCCGCTGAACCCGCCTGCCGCGCGCAGCGGCCCGATTCACCCCGCGATCCCTTGTCAGTCTGAATCGAGGTCGAGTCGCCGCCCCTCGCTGCGGATGATCGCGGGCACGGTCTTCGGGGAGAATGGCGGCTGCACCGAATAGACGACGGTGTGCATCACCCGTCCGTCCGCGCTCAGCACGAAGCGTGCCTTGATCACCGCGCCGCCCGCGTCGAGCGGCGGAAAGTCGATCTCCAGTTCACCGCTGCAATCCGCGAACACCACATAGTGGCCCTGTTCGCCGGTATTGAAGCCGGTGGTGGGGTTGGGCGTACCCGGAACCGGGGACGAACCACCGCTCTTGTCGGGGAACTGCATCACGAAGTCCGTCTGCGTGAGACCGCCGTGGCCGTCGAAATGGGTCAAGGCGACGCCCCGACGATCGACCACGGGCGCGCCGGGCGGAAACACCTGACCGTCGATGGTGAAGGCGTAGTCACCCCGCAGGGCCGCGTTCGAGCACCGGAGGCTCTCGATCGCTTGGGCGCGCGCCGCCGGACCCGCGGTGGCCAGGGATGCCATCGCCATGGTCAGCGCCGCGGAAATTGACATGTTCATGTGAGCTTCTCCTAGGATGCGATCCCACGATCGCCAGCGACCGGCACGCTAACGCCGTGCCACCCGCGAAGTCCTGAAAGAGTTCTGAAAGATTTCCGTGTGCAACGGCTACCGGCAGCACTGCGATTGTTCTACGCTTCATGCATGTGCGCCGATGCGGTGCGATTCGGACCCTTCGAGCTCGACGTGCGGCGCTTCGAATTACGCCGCCGCGGCCGCGTGATCCCGCTCGACCGCAAGGCATTCGGCGTGCTGCGGCTGCTCGTCGAGCGCTCCGATCAGCTCGTAACGCACGAGGAGGCGGTGCGTGCGGTGTGGGGTGCGGAGGTGGTCATCGAAGCCGATGCGGCGCTTTACACCGCCATCCGCAAAGTGCGCCGCGCCCTCGGCGATCCGGCGCGCAAACCCAAGTGGATCGAGACCGTCGCCCGCAAGGGCTACCGGTTTCGCCACGCGGCGGCGGCGCCGGGCCCGGGCAGGCGCAGCCGTCCCGGCGCGCCCGAGTCCCGCACCCTGCTCGCGGTCCTGCCGCTGGTCGACCACGGCGCGAGTCCGGACAGCCGGTACTTCGTCGATGGCCTCACCGAGCAGCTCACGGCCGAGATCGCGCGCTCGAGTCCCGCGCTCGGCGTCATAGCCCGCACGACCATGCAACGGCTCGCCGCGGGCCGCCACACGGCCGCCGAGATCGGCCGCAAACTCGCCGTCGATTACCTGCTCGAGGGCGGCGTGCGCCGCGAAAGCGATCGGGTCCGCATCACCCTGCGCCTGATCCGCGCGGCCGACGAGGTCGCGGTGTGGTCGGATGGCTTCGAGCGGCGCCTCTCCGGCATCCTCGACCTGCAATCGCGCATCGCCGCCGCCGTGGCGGAGAAGCTGCGCGAGCGCCTCGAGGGGCCGTCGCGCCCTCGCGCGAAGGTCGACCCCGACCTCTACGACCGGAACCTGCGCGCGCGCTTCCTCGCCGGGCAACGCGACGCAGCGAGCGTCAGCCGGGCGATCCGCGCCTTCGAGGAGATCCTCGCCATCGACGAGCGGTTCGCGCCGGCTTGGGCCGGACTCGCGCTGTGCCTTGCGAGAGGACCGATCACGAGCGACGCACGCCCCACGCCCACGTTCGCGCGTGCCCGGCTCGCGGTCGAGCGCGCCCTCGCGCTCGACGCGGAGCTCGCCGAGGCGCATCTCGCCAAAGGCATCATCGACTTCTGGCATGCCTGGGATTGGTCCGGCGCCGAGGCCGCGTTCGGCGAGGCGCAGCGCCTCGATCCGAGCGACTCGGAGGCGGTCATGTTCGCCGCACACCTGCGCTCGAATCTCGGCCGTCACGAGGACGCGCTGGCGCTGATCGCCCGCGCTCGGCGCCTCGATCCGCTCTCCCCCATCGTCGGCACCCACGCCGGCCAGTTCCTCTACAACGCCCGCCGATACGACGATGCGCTGCCGGCGCTCGCGCGGGTGATCGAGTTCGCGCCGCGTTTCTGGGTGGCGCACATCGTGCTCGGCAAGGCGCTGGGGATGCGCCGCCGGCACACGGCGGCCGCGAGGGCGTTCGCGAGTGCCGGGCGCCACTCCGGCGGCAACACCGAGGCGCTGGCACTGCGCGCCTATACGCTCGCCGACGCAGGGGATCGCGCCGGGGCGCGGCGCCTGATTCGGCGGCTCGACGCCCGTGCACTCGAGCGCTACGTGCCGCCGCTGCACCACGCGTTTGCCTGGCTGGGGCTCGGCGAGCGGCGCGCGGCCCTCGAGATGCTCGTTCGTGCGCTCGAGGAGCGGGACGTCCGTCTGACCTTTCTCTCGGTGGAGCCCCGCTGGGACGCGCTGCGCGCCGAGCCGTCGTTCATGAAGATCGCGAAGGCGGTGGGCCTGCCGACCGCGATGGCCCGCCGTTCAGTCGGCCGGTGATCGGCGGCACTGGAATGAATACGCACGCTCCGGCGCCCCCTCAGGGCCGGGTCTTCGTCCCGCTCATGTATCTCAAGTAGGCGATCAGGTCCGCCAGTTCCGAATCGGAAATCGCGCCTTCCGAGAATCCGCGCATGACCATGCCCGGCCAGGTGCGCAGACTCGCCGGGTTGCGAATGAGCCGCGCGAGGGCCGTCGGGTCGAAGTACTCGGTCGGATTCCGCGGAAGGTTCAAATCCGGCCCGATCGTCGCGGCGCCGTCGCCGTTCATCTTGTGGCAGGCGGAGCAATTCTTTCGAAAGACTTGAAAACCGCTGGTCACGGCCGAGGGCGTGCCCGCGGCGGGATAGGCGCGCGGAAATGCGGCCCGCGGGTCGGACACGATGCGCAGCGAGGCCAACTGGTACGGCCACTCCTCCCGGCCGATGCGCGACGCCTGCGGGTTGGTCCAGACGAGGTAGAACGGCCCCGCCGATCTGGGCGTGCCATCGAGACCCGGCCACGGGTGCTTCGGATCCTCGATCGCGAGGTAGGCCTTGGACGCTCCGGGATCCGCGCTGAACAGGCGGGCCTGGTCGAGGATCACCGAGAAACCATCGACGGCATTGCACTGGATCACCGCCGCCGGCGGGATGCTCAACCCCTCGAACAAACGGGCGATGGGGATCGCCTTGAAGCGCGTGAAGCGCCGCTGGTAGACGCTATCCTCGATGGACAGCGTCTGCACGTCGCGCCGGGCGAGCAATTGCGACTCGGTGTACGTGAGCCGCCGCCCGTCGGCGACGATCTCCAGCGTGGCCGCCGCTGCCAGCGTGTTCATCAAGCCGAGCACGAGCGCCGTGATGATCGATTTCATGGCGGCCGATCCGCGCCATTGGCCAGGAGATAGTCGACCAGCAACGGATCCTCGATCAGGTAGTCGCCGCCGGCGCCGCTCAGGATGCCGGCGCGCTTGAGCCGCTCGAGTGCGGCACGCACCTTCGCCACCGTCGGGACCTTGCCCTCCGTGCGGGCCAGTTCCTTGAGGGTATTCTGTCCGATCGGCGGTTTCCGCTGCGCGAGTAACACCAGCAGATGGCGATCGAAGAGGCTCAAGGGCGCGAGCAGCGCCTGCCAGCCGCGCACGTTGTTCGTGTCCCTCGCCATGCGCCGAAGCGTGGCCTCGACGTCGGTCGAGCCCTCGGCCGACAGTTCCTTCACCAGGTCCTTCATCAGCGCCGGCTTGTAGCCGAGGTGCGCGAACGCCGCCTGCAGGGCGGCGAGGTCCAGGCGCTTGCCCTTGTGGACCCGGGAGTAATGCTGCGCCAGGAGATTGAGATAGTCGTCGCCGAGCACGGGAAAATCGAGCAGTTGGGCGAATTGGTACATCGGGCCTCCGGAGGCGGCCATCATGGCGGCCAGGGCGTCCGGCGAGGATCCGGTGAAGACGGCCAGGACCTCGCGCTTGCGCTTCTGCAAGACGGCGCGCAAGGAGGCCATGACGCCCGCGCCATCCGCGGACTCTGCGAGCGCCTGGGCCTCGTCCAGCATGAGCAGCACCGGCCGCCGGCCGGCCGCCGCCAGCCGGGCGACCAAGGTATCGAGCCGCAGGGCCGGTTCGTTCGGCAGCGCACGCCGCTTCGGTTCCTCGCCGAACTCGATGCCTGCGCCCACGGCGCCGACCTTCTTGACCGGTGTCTTGGCGGCCTTGCCCACCGCGCTTGACGGCACCGTCGCATCGTCCAGGGCCTCCTCGAGCGCGTGATTGATGGCGCCGAGGGGCGCGGCTCGGTGCAGCCAGACGTCGGCATAGACGGGAGTGAAGCCTGCGGCCCGCGCCGCCGGCGCCAGGTCCAGGTCCAGAAAATAGGTCTTGCCCACACGGCGCGGCGCAAACAGGGCGATCGGCCGCCCCGGTTGCGCTTTCAGCAGCTCGAGGTAGCTGCGCGCGAGCTCCGGGCGCCGTACCTCGATGTCGTCGAAGGTCTTCATGGTCCGGACAGTGTGCCTCGGTGCTGCATGAAGGCACAAGTGCTGTTTACAACAACAGATTGCCGCACTGCCGATGGATTCGCCGCGGCTGTGCCACAATCGGCCGCACGATGGAGGCCACGCGATGCTCGAATCACTACTGTCGGCCTGGGGCAACTTCTACGTCATCATCGGCTCCTCGGCGGCCGCGCTCACCGGCCTGACCTTCGTCGTCATCGCCTTGGCCGCCGATGCCCATCGCATCACGCCGCGCGGCCTGCGCGCGTTCGTCACGCCGACGATCGTGCATTTCGGCACCGTGCTCGCCTTGGCCGCTTACGTCACGATGCCGCGGCAATCCGCCACGAGTCTGTTCTGCGGATTCGGCGTCGTCGGGCTCGCGGGGCTCCTCTACTCCGGGATCACGGGAGCCGCCATGCGGCCGACCGGCTTGGGCTACGTGCCGGTGCTCGAGGACTGGCTCTGGCACGTCGTGTCCCCGGTGCTCGTCTACGGCGCGCTGCTCCTGATGGCGCTGCTGGTGTCGCGCCGACCCGAAGCGGCGCTCTACGGCGTGGGCGCCGCCTCCACGTTGCTGCTGTTCATCGGCATTCACAATGCCTGGGACGTCGCCGCGTCCATCTCCTTACGCAAGCCCGAGACTCCCGTCCAGGGCGGGACCCATCCCCCGAACCCATGACCGATCCGGCCGATTCGATGGGCCGCGCGGGTTGTCCTCGCCGCGCCGCATGGGTAGGCTTGGACGCCGCGGCAGCCGGCTGGTCCGGCGTGCCGCACCGCCTGTAAATCCGCCTCGATACCAAGGAATGTGGCCATGGGAACTACCGTCTCCTTTACCCGCCCTGATGGGAAGACCGTGCCGGCCTATCTGGCCGAGCCTGAACGTGCGGCCGGCGCACCGGCCATGGTCGTCGTCCAGGAATGGTGGGGCATCAACGGCCAGATTCGCGGGGTCGCCGATCGCCTCGCGAATGCGGGTTACCTCGCGCTCGTGCCCGACCTGTACCGGGGCAAGGCCACCGTCGAGGCCGAGGAAGCCCATCATCTGATGTCCGGCCTCGACTTCGGCGATGCCGCCTCCCAGGATATCCGCGGCGCCGTGCAATTCCTCAAGACCCGCAGCGCCAAGGTCGGTGTGACCGGCTTCTGCATGGGCGGCGCGTTGACGCTGCTCGCGCTGGGCATGACCCCGGAGCTCGACGCGGGCGTGATCTGGTACGGCTGCCCGCCGCTCGAATACCTCGACGCGGCCAAGATCGAGGCGCCGATCCTGGCGCATTGGGCCACCCAGGACGAATTCTTCCCGATCGCGACCATCGATCGGCTGCAGGAGAAGCTGCGCGAGGCCCACGCGAACTTCGACTTCCACCGCTATCTCGCACACCATGCTTTCGCCAACGAAACCGCGGTCGGCCCGGGCCGCATCCCCGCCACCCAGTACGACCCCGTCTGGTCACAGTTGGCCTGGGACCGGACCTTCCGATTCCTCGGGCGCTGGCTCGGTTGATGCGCTCGAGCCGAGCGCCCCGCGCGCCCGCTACTTCGCCTCGCCGCTCTCGTAGGTCACGTAGTATTTCTTGTATCCCGGCGTGGACCAGTGCCCCTTCCAGCCCTTGGGAATCGCGGCGCCCTCGCCCGCATGCACCACCAGCACCGAGCCATCGGCCGACGTCAGCGTGACGCCGCCTTCGATGAAGAACATGAATTCATCCTCGGGATAGCTCGCGATGTCCTGTTCGGAAGGGCCCGCGCGATAGAGACCGGATTCCATCTTGCCGTCCTTGGACCGCGCCAGCGTGACATCCGTCGTCGGACCGTCCGGGCCGTCGTCCTTGACCGCCGTCTTGGTGCCGAAGATGGGACCCCGCGCGGCCGCGGCGGTCACCTTCACCGGCTTGGTGGTGACCAGCGGCACGCTGGGCGTGGGGGCGGCAAGGCTCGTGCCGACGGCCAGGCACACGGTCAAGCAGGCGATCGCTCTGGGATGCATCGACACTCTCCTCGGCAGAGATGGACTGGGGCGCCCATCATAGCCGACCCGGCGCCCGGCCTCGCCGCGCGTCTCCCCTAAGCGATCTGGTCGCGCACGCCGCTGGTCAGCTCGATCGAGCGCAGGCGCGCACGCTGCTCGTACACGTGGGCGCTCAGAATGAGCTCGTCGGCGCGCGTGGCCGCGAGAAAGCCCTGAAGTCCGCGGGCCACCGTCTGCGGCGAACCCACGAACGAACACGCCAACGATTGATTGAGCCCGGCCCATTCGACATCGTTCGCGAGCGCCCGGACATCGTCCACCGGCGCCGGCAGCGGCCCCGGCACGCCCCGGCGTAGGCGCAGGAAGGCCTGCTGCAGCGAGGTGAACAGCCGACCCGCCTGCTCGTCGCTGTCGGCGGCAATGACGTTGGCGGCCACCATCACGTGCGGCCGCTCGAGCTGGCGCGACGGCTGAAATCGGCTCCGGTAGATCTGCAGCGCCGCCATCAACGCATCCGGCGCGAAGTGCGACGCGAATGCGAACGGCAACCCGAGCGCCGCGGCCACCTGCGCGCCGAACAGGCTCGAGCCGAGGATCCACAGCGGCACGCGCAGACCCGCGCCGGGCACG
>JAJXZV010000239.1 GCA_021779875.1 Pseudomonadota bacterium | reverse complement strand
GGCCTTGCCGGAGAGCAGCGTGTTTCCGGTGTTCTCCAACTGATAGGAGACCACAGCGGAGCGGGTGCCGAAACCGAGGGCCGGGACCGTGCTCTTGACCGAGATCCTGCTGACTGCGGCCGAAGCATGGGTGGGACCGGCGACCCGGATGAACATGGCGGTGGCCACGCCCCGGTGGATGGTGAAGTGGGCCGGACCACCGCTCGGCTGAGGAACGGGGGTGACATTCAGTGCTTCGATGCCGCCGGCATGGTCCCCCGGGGTGGCATTGGCCGGCACGGTGAAGACCGTGCTGTGCCGCCAGACGCCCTTCGCGTCGCGGACCATGTACGAGACCCAGGTCGGGTTGTTGAAGTTGCCGCCGAGCGAGGCGAAGGTCTGCATCTGGAGGTCGACGGTGCGATTCGCACCGGTCGTGGCGGGCGGACGTACCGGCGGCATGGCCGATTGCATAGAATAAGGCGCCGAGGCAACCCGCGAATCGTCTCAACGCCATGGCACCCACACTCCCCACCGTCGCCGTATCGTCAGAGGCCGCCCCAGTGTCCCCCAAGCCACCCGATCCGACCACGGAGTCCTTCCCGCCCGAACCGGGAATTTTTCCCGTCCCGCCGGATGCGCCTTGGCGGGACGTCGCCGTCGTGATCGCCGCGACCGCGGCGTGCACCGTCCTCGCGGATCGGTACCAGCTCAGCGAACGGCTGTACGCCCTGACGCGCACCTTCGAGTACGTGCAGCTCGACGAGCTTCCCTTCAGCCTCCTGGCGCTGACCCTCGGGCTGATGTGGCTGGCCTGGCGCCGCTTTCGGCACGCCGGCCGAGCGCTCGCCGCCCATCGGCACGCCGAAGCGCGCCTCGCCGGCGTGCTCGCCGAGAATCGCCGTCTGGCGCAGGAGCACCTGCGCATCCAGGAGAACGAGCGCAAGCACCTCGCGCGCGAGCTGCACGACGAGCTCGGCCAGTATTTGAACGCGATCAAGCTCGACGCCCTGGCGCTGCGCGGCCCGCCGGGCGCCGACACCGGGGCCGAAGTCGGCGCGGCGGCCATCGTGCGCAGCGTCGATCACCTGCATGAAGTGGTGTCGGCCATGATCGCGCGCCTGCGGCCGGTCGGTCTCGACGAACTGGGGCTGATCGCGGCCATCGAACACTGCGTCGACCAGTGGCAGCAGCGCCAGGGCGGCACCCGCTTCAGTCTCGCGGTCGAGGGCGATTTCGACGAGCTCGACGAGAACCTGGCGGTGACCGTGTATCGGATCGTCCAGGAGGCTCTCACCAACGTCTCGAAGCACGCGCACGCGACCCAGGTCGAGGTCGAGCTGCAGCTCGAGCGCGGGCCCGCGGCGGCGGGCGCCGGCGACCGACTGCGCCTGCGCATCGAGGACGACGGCGTGGGCATGACCGAGGCGGTGCCCGCACAGCGTTTCGGTCTGCGCGGCATGCGCGAGCGCGTCGAGCTCGCCGGCGGCCTGCTCACCCTGCGCAGCGCCCCCGGGCAGGGCCTGTGCCTCGAGGCGCGGCTGCCGCTCGGAGCCGACCGATGAGCGATTCGGGGCCCGGATCCGCCGTCACGGTCCTGCTGATCGACGATCATGCCGTGGTGCGCGAGGGTTACCGGCGCCTGCTCGAGCGCAGCGGCGGGATCACCGTGCTCGGCGAGGCGGGCGACGCCACCGCGGCGTTCGATCTGTTCGTGCGTCTGGCGCCGCGCATCGTCGTCATGGACATCACCCTGCCCGGCAGCAGCGGCATCGACGTGATGCGCCGGATGCTCGGTCACGATCCACGGAGCCGCGTGCTCATCTTCAGCATGCACGAGGATGCGATCTTCGCGAAGCGCGCGCTCCAGGCCGGCGCCTGCGGCTACGTGCCGAAGTCGAGTGCGCCCGAGGAACTGGTCGAGGCGGTGCACGCGGTGGCGGCCGGCGAACGCTACCTCACGCCGTCGATGGCACAGAAGCTGGCGCTCGGCGACCTTTCGGCCGACCGGCAGCGGGCCGAAGGCCTGACGGGTCGCGAGGTCGAGATATTGAGGCTGCTCGCGGGCGGTCAGTCCGTGAAGGAAATCGCACAGGCCATCGGCGTTTCATCCAAGACCGTCGCCAATCATCAGACCGTGATCCGGCAGAAGCTCGGGGCGGGAACGGCCATCCAGCTGCTGCGCCGGGCCGAGAGTCTCGGGCTGGTGCACACCGCCTAGCCCGGGGAGGGAACCCCGGACGCCGCGGCATCCGGGGTTCCTCGAACGCTCCTGTCGGCGCGGATCAGGCGCCCGGCTTCTGCGCCCACACCTTGCACCAGCCGTTGGCCGGCACGCTGTGGCCCGCGAAGATGTTGCAGCCGGCCGCGGCGTCGCCCGCCTTGCCCTGGTATTGCACGCAGTTGGCACACTTCTGGGTCGCCTTGTGGGTCGGATTGGCGGCGCCGTCGACCTTGCCGGTATCGGTCACGAAGCCGAGCGACTTCGCGGTCGCGTCGGACGGATCGAGCGGCGGCATGGCCGCCGCGCGCGCGTCGACCAGCCAGCCCATGACCGGCACCATGGCGCCTGCGACGAGACCACCCTTGACGATGGCGCGGCGCGATATCTTCTTTTCCATGCGAGTGTTTCCTATCGGTGATTGACCTGACACGTTCGACCTGCGGCAAGCGTCCCGCGTTTCACGACGGCGCGAACGTGCCTGAATCTTAATGCTTTCGCTGATGCACCGCAGGCTGGATCGCACGGACGTTGAGAACGATTATCAATGCCGTCGCCCGCCGGCGCATTCGGGCGGCGGCCGATTCAGGCCGCGGCGGTGTGGTCCGCCTCGACCTTGGCGACCGCCGGCCGGGCCGCGATCAGCGCGGCATGGGTCGCGAGCGCCGGCACCTTCGCGTACAGCGGCTCCCGGTCGCCCGGCCACCACGACTGCAGCATGTACAGGTAGACGTCGGCCAGCGAGTACTCCATTCCGAGCACGTAGGGGGCCAGCCGCGAGCCGATCAAGGTGAGATTCGCGAGGAACTCGGCGGTGGCCCGCTCCTTCACCGCCTCCGCGTCCGCCGCCCCGCGGCTCGAGTAGCGCTCGGGGTAGTACAGGCGCAGCACCGGCTCGTACAGATTCGCCGAGCAGAACACCATCCACTGCAGGAACAGCGCGTGCCGGCTGGTCCCGGGCGGCGGACACAGATGGCTGTCCGGATGAGCGAGCCCGAGGTGCACCAGCATCGCGGCGGATTCGAACATCACGGTGCCGTCCGGCAGCGCGAGCGCCGGGGACTTGCCGGTCGGATTGACCGTGCGAAATCGCGCCATGGAGGCCTCGTCGCGCGCCACCCACAACCGCTCGTAGGGAGCGCGCGTTTCCTCGAGCGCGACCTGCACCGCGAAGGCGCCGGAGTTCGGCCATCCGTAGAGTCGGTAGGGGTGGGTCATGGCGTTCGGATCAACATACCGGCCCGTCCCGGACCGCGCAAGGGGGACGCGTGACAGCGGCTCAGGATCACGCTAACGTCCGGCGCATGTCCGCCGCGAACCCGCCGACCGAGCCGCTCGATCTGAATCGCATCGAGCGGTCCATGGTGAAGGTGCGCGCCCTCGTGCCGGAGGAGGCGCTCACCGCCAGCGTGCTCGGCACGGAACGCATCGGCAGCGGCATCGTGATCGATCCGCGCGGCCTGGTCCTGACGATCGGCTATCTGGTCGCCGAGGCGAGCGACGTCTGGCTCACGCTGGCCGAGGCCGACGGCGCCGAGATCGCCGCGCACCCGCTCGCCTATGATCAGGTCACCGGATTCGGCCTGGTGATGCCCTTGCAGCGGCTCGACCGTCCGCATCTCCCCCTGGGCTCCGCGAGTTCGCTGATCGCGGGCAGCGCCGCCCACGTGCTGGCCTACCCGGCCTTCGCCAAGCCCCAGGCGGTGCGCGTGCTCGCGCGGCGCGAGTTCGCGGGCTCCTGGGAGTACCTGCTCGAGGACGCCATCTTCACGGTGCCCCCACATCCGCACTGGTCGGGCGCCGCGCTGGTCGGCGACGACGGCCGGCTGGCGGGGCTCGGCTCGCTGCTGGTGCGAGAGCACGTGGGCGGGGTCGAGACCAATGCCAACATGTTCGTACCGATCGATCTGCTGCCGCCCATTCTCGAGGATCTGCTCCAACGCGGCCGCGCGGCGCGCCCGCCGCGGCCCTGGCTCGGATTGTACGTCGTGGAGACCGAGGGCAAGGTCAGCGTCACCGGGGTGAGCGAACGCGGGCCGGCGCAGGTGGCCGGCATGCGCGAGGGCGACGTGATCACCCACGTGGCCCAACACGCCGTGGGCGGTCTGGCCGAGTTCTATCGGCAGGTCTGGGCGAGCGGTCCCGCCGGCAGCGCGATCCGCCTGACCATCGTGCGCCGCGGGTCGAGCCGCGAACTCAGCCTGCCATCGGTCGATCGCAACGATCTGCTCAAGCGCCCGCAGGCGCATTGAACGCCCGCAGGCGCATCAAGCTCCCGCCTCCTGAGCCCGCAGCAGATCGCGCCCGTGCGTCAGCACGAACTGCTTGAAGGCGGCGGCGGTCGGCGACAGGCGCTTGTTGGCCAGGTGCGCGACGTGCCATTGACGGATCACGGGGGTGCCGCGCACGTCGAGCACCGCCAGGCGCCCGGTCTTCAGCTCCAGGTCCACCGTGTGGCGCGACAGGAAGCTCACGCCCATGCCGGCCATCACCGCCTGCTTGATGGTCTCGTTGCTGGCCATCTCCATGCCCACCCGGCAGGCGACCTGCTGCTCCTCGAAGTACTTCTGCATGGCGAGCCGCGTGCCCGATCCGGGTTCGCGCACGATGAACGTCTCCTCGGCGAGCCGCGCCAGCGGCACGCGGCGGCCGCCCGCCAGCGGATGATCGGGCGCGGCGATGATGACGTGGGGATTGCGCGCGAAGGCCTCCGCCACGGTGGCCAGGGAATCCGGTGAGCGGCCCATGATGGCGAGGTCCACCTCGTTGGCCACCAGCTGCCCGATCACGGAGTCGCGGTTGTTCACGGCGAGACGGACCTCGAGCCCGGGATAGCTCCGGCCGAACCGCGCCAGCAGCTGCGGCACGAAATACTTCGCGGTGCTCACCACCGCGATGTTGATGCGCCCACGGCGCAGGCCGCGCAGCCCGTCGAGTGCATCCTCCGCGTCCTTGAGCGAGCGCAGGATCTCGTGCGTGCGGGCGAGCAGTTCCTCGCCCGCCTGGGTCAGATGCAGCTTCTTGCCGAGCCGCTCGAACAGCGGCAGCCCCGCGCTCGCCTCCAGTTCCTTGATGTGCATGGACACGCCCGGCTGCGTGAGGTGCAGCTGCTCGGCCGCCCTGGAAAAGGAGCGATGCGCGGCCGCCGCCTCGAACACCCGCAGCTGCCGCAGGGAGATGTGCTGCATGGACATTCGCCCGCCTCCATCAGTTGAATGTTATCCATATCAACATAATTATTGATTATCACTTATGCGTGCGCGCGTCTAGAGTGCAGGACGAGTCCCGAATGGCGATGTCGTCCTCGATGACACAAGGAGCACCCGAGATGGGCAGTCAAGCCGACCGCTACCGATCAGGCGTCATGCCCTACGCGCGAATGGGCTACTGGGATGACGCGTACGAACCCAAAGACACCGACCTGATCGCGCTGTTTCGCATCACGCCGCAGGAGGGCGTCGATCCGATCGAGGCGGCCGCGGCCGTGGCCGGCGAGTCCTCCACCGCCACCTGGACGGTGGTCTGGACCGATCGGCTGACCGCCTGCGAAAGCTATCGCGCCAAGGCCTACCGGGTCGATCCAGTGCCGGGATCACCGGGACAATACTTTAGCTATATCGCGTATGACCTTGCTTTATTTGAAGAAGGGTCCATCGCCAATCTCACGGCGTCGATCATCGGCAACGTCTTCGGCTTCAAGCCCCTGAAGGCGTTGCGGCTCGAGGACATGCGCATTCCGGTCGCCTATCTCAAGACCTTCCAGGGCCCGCCCACGGGGATCGTGGTCGAGCGCGAGCGGCTCGACAAGTTCGGCCGGCCCTTGCTCGGCGCCACCACCAAGCCGAAGCTCGGCCTGTCCGGCAAGAACTACGGGCGCGTGGTGTACGAGGCCTTGAAGGGCGGCCTCGACTTCGTCAAGGACGACGAGAACATCAATTCCCAGCCCTTCATGCACTGGCGCGACCGCTTCCTGTATTGCATGGAGGCGGTGAACAAGGCATCCGCGGCGACCGGCGAGGTCAAGGGCCACTACCTCAACGTCACTGCGGCCACCATGGAGGACATGTACGAGCGGGCGGATTTCGCCAAGCAATTGGGCTCCTGCATCGTGATGATCGACCTGGTGATCGGCTACACCGCCATCCAATCCATGGCGAAGTGGGCGCGCCGCAACGACATGATCCTGCACCTGCATCGGGCCGGTCACAGCACCTACACCCGGCAGAAGACCCACGGCGTGTCGTTCCGGGTCATCGCCAAGTGGATGCGCATGGCCGGCGTCGATCACATCCACGCCGGCACGGTGGTCGGCAAGCTCGAGGGCGATCCCAACGTCATCAAGGGGATCTACTCCATCTGCCGGGATGCCGTCAGCCCGAAGGCGCTGGAGCATGGCGTGTTCTTCGAGCAGGACTGGGCGGGCCTGCGCAAGCTGATGCCGGTGGCTTCCGGCGGCATCCACGCCGGCCAGATGCACCAGCTCCTCAGCTACCTGGGCGAGGACGTGGTGCTGCAGTTCGGCGGCGGCACCATCGGCCACCCGCAGGGCATCCAGGCCGGCGCCACCGCCAACCGCGTGGCGCTCGAGGCCATGATCAAGGCGCGCAACGAGGGACGCGACATCTGGAACGAGGGTCCGCAGATCCTGGCGGCGGCCGCGCGCTGGTGCTCGCCGCTGCGTGCGGCGCTCGATACCTGGAAGGACGTCACCTTCGACTATCAGTCGACCGACACCGCGGACTTCGTGCCGACGGCGACCACCGCTTGAGGGAGCCACCCATGAGAATCACCCAAGGCGCCTTTTCCTTTCTGCCGGATCTCACCGACGCGGAGATCCGCGCGCAGGTCGAGTACGCCCTCGCCCAGGGCTGGGCCATCGGCATCGAGCACACCGACGATCCGCACCCGCGCAACTGCTACTGGGACATGTGGGGCAACCCGATGTTTGACCTTCGGGATGCCAGGGGCGTGATGATGGAGCTTGAGGCCTGCCGCAAGGCGAACCCCGACGCCTATATCCGTTTCAATGCCTTCGACTCGACGCGCGGGTTCGAGACGGTGACGATGAGCTTCATCGTCAACCGCCCGAAGGTGGAACCGTCGAT
>JAJXZV010000099.1 GCA_021779875.1 Pseudomonadota bacterium | reverse complement strand
AGATCCAGGGCGTATCGGCGCGCCGACTCGTCGGCGACCCGCTGCGTGCCGGCCAGGCGGCCGAACTCGATCAGGGCCGTGCCGATGTCATCGAGATGACGTTGTTCGGTGACGTATGGATGCAAATTCAGTCGCTCGAGTTCCGCCAGTTGGCCCTGGGCCGTGCCGCCGCCCCACACGATCACCCGCGTGGGCGCCAGCATCAGCAATTTCTCGACGTCGAGCGCCCCGGGCTCGCCCACCCGCGGCAGCCGGCGGGCGGCTTCCGGGTAATCGCTGGCGTCGTCGATCCCGACGACGCGGGCGCCGGCGCCGGCCGCGAACAACAGTTCGGTGATGTGCGGGCTCAGACTCACGATCCGGGGGGAATCCGGGGTCCCATCGCGGGGCACCCTGTCGACGTCGGCCGCCGCGCCCGCTCGCCCGATGATCAGCGCGAGCGCGAGAACGGTGGACGAACGGCGGTAACGGCGGGTGCCCATGCTGGCATGGACTATAATGCCCCGCGATCATAAAGGGAGCCCACGCCGTGTTTCAAGAACTCAAGCAGCTCGCGCCGGACGCCATCCTCGGGCTGATGACCAAATACCGCGCGGACACGGCGGCCGTGAAGGTCGACCTCGGCGTCGGCGTGTTCCGCGACCCGAGCGGCAACACGCCCGTGCTCGACGCCGTGCGGCGCGCCGAACGGCAGGTTCTCGCGGCGCAGACCACCAAGACCTACGTCGCACCGGCGGGGCGCGAGGAGTTCAACCGCGCCGTGGAGGAATTGGTGCTCGGCGCCTCGCACCCGGCCCGTCGCGACCGGCGTGCGCGCACCGTGCAGGCGCCCGGCGGCTGCGGGGCCCTGAAGGTGGGCGCCGAACTGCTGCGTGCGGCGGCGCCCGCGGCCGCGATCCACGTGAGCGATCCGACCTGGGGCAACCACCTGCCTCTGCTCGGCGGCGCCGGCCTGCGGCTCGAGCGCTACCCCTACTACGAGGCGCGCAGCCATGCGCTGCGCTTCGAGGCCATGCTGGAGCGGCTGGCCGCGGCCGACCCGGGCGATACCGTGCTGATCCACGCCTGCTGCCACAACCCGTCCGGCGCCGACCTCGCCGAGCCCCAGTGGCGCGCGCTCGCCGAGCTGCTCGAGCGGCGCCGCCTCGTCCCGTATCTCGATCTCGCCTACCAGGGATTCGGCGACGGCCTGGACGCGGACGCCGCGGGGGTCCGCCTGCTCGCCGAGCGGCTGCCCGAGGCGGTGATCGCCGTATCCTTCTCCAAGAATCTGGGGCTCTACCGCGAGCGGGTCGGTGCACTCATCGTCGTGAGCGAGAACGCGGAGCGCGCCGATGCGGTGCACAGCCACGTCCTGCAGATCGCCCGCGGCATCTATTCGATGCCGCCGGACCACGGGGCGGCCATCGCGGCGTGCATCTTCGCCGATGCCGATCTGAGCGCGGCCTGGCACGCCGAGCTGGAGGCGATGCGCGGGCGGATCCGGCAGATGCGCGCGCTGCTCGCGAGCAGCCTGCGGGCGGCGACGGGCGACGACTCCTTCGGCTTCATCCGGGACCAGCGCGGCATGTTCTCGCTGCTCGGAATCCCGCCCGCCGCGGTCGAGCGGCTGCGCGAGCGGCACCACATCTACATGACCGCGGACAGCCGGATCAACCTCGCGGGGATCATGCCCGGCAATGCGGGCTACGTGGCCGAGGCGATCGCCGCCGAACGCAACGCCTGACGCCCGCCGCGGCTCAGGCGCCGAGCGCCTGGGTGATGGCGGCGACTTCGGCGGCGGAATTGCGCATCACGTCCTGGGTGTTTCCGGCATTCAAACCCAGATGGGCGGCCGCCGGCACGCCCTCCAGCGCCGCCAGCACGCCGGGATCCTCGGTGGGGAACGAAGACAGCACGATGGCCGTGGCGATCACGTCGCGCAGGTCCGGGTCCGCCGGCTCGGCCCGTTCGTGGTCCTCCTGCGCACCCACCGCCTCGGCCATGGGTTCGGGAAAATCCCAGTTCTCGAGGATGGCCTTGCCGATCGAGGCATGCCAGTCGCGGATGATCTCGTGCAGCTTGTCGGGGCTGGCGAACAGCTCCGGATGGTTCACGGCGCGGGTGAGCACGTACAGCTTGCCCAGGCCGTGCAGCATGCCGGTCAGCATCGCCTCGTCCGGATTGATCCGCGTGAAGGTCCGCGCCAGCACGAAGGCGAAGGCCGCGACCGAGGTGCTTCGGACCCACAGCTCGTTCAGGTGATCCTCGAGTCCCGCGAGCTTGTTGCTGTTGCGGATCTGGAGCATCGCAAAGGAGATCGAGGCGCTGCGCACCATGTTCGAGCCGATTCGATTGATCGCGGCGCGCAGATCCGTCACCGGCCGGCCGGAGCGGTTGAACGAGGCGGAATTGGCGATCCGCATCAGGCGGGCGGCGAGCGCGGGCTCCGAACCGACGACGCGCACCACCTGGTCCACCGAGGAGTTCGGGTCGGACAGGACGCGCCGCACGCGCACGGCCACCTCGGGGAAGGACGGCAGATCCACCTTGCCGGCGGACAGTTCCTCCGCCAGGGCGCGGACGAAGTCGAAGGCGATATCGGGCGAATGCTTCAGGTCGGTCTGGGTCACGATCGCGCTCATGGGTTCATCACCATCGAGTATCGGCCGCGGCGCTCGAGTCTTGAGCCCGGGAGGGCCGCTCCAGGGGCCGCCGCCGCCCCCCCAGCCGGGCGCATGATGCCCGGGCGCCGCCCGGCAATCAGTGACCGCGTCGAGGCTTTCAGCGGGCGGGGGAGGGGCGGCTGTGAAATCGCTGCCGCACTTCGCCGTGGCTCGATCGCTCGGTGAACCGCCCGCCGCAGTACGGGCCGATCACGCGGCGCCAGAAGGCGACGGCGCCGGTGTGACGCGTGTACTCGACCACCTCCCACTCGCCGGCGAATCGGTCGAAGATCAGGTGCGCCGCGCTGCGGCCGATACCGGCCAGGCGATGCGGCTTGCGCACGAAGAACTCGGACATCTGGAAGGTCGCCGGCGCCTCGCCGGCCGCGCCGACCAGCGGCCGGGTGACCAGCGCGAATCCGACCGGGTCCAGGCCCTTGGCGATCAGCAGGGGATGTGAATGATCGCTCGAGAACCAGCTGGCGAAGATCTGCTCCTCGCGCGGCCCATCCGCGCCCAGGACGCTGAAGAAGCCGGTGTTCAGATCAGACAAGGACTCCAGGTACTCGCCGTAGACATCCTGGATCCACCGGCGGTCCCTTCCAGAGCGGCCCACGTCGCGAATGCTCACCAACATCGAAGTGGCTTTCCCTGCCTCCGAAAAAGACACAGCCCGGGCGAGCCGGCCGTCACGGCCGCCCGCCCGGGCATGTGGTATCAGCTATCGAAGCCTGTTACTGCTTCGCAGCGGACGCAGCCTCGGAGGCGGCGCTCGCCGCTTCGGTGGCCGCGGAGGCGGCTTCAGCGGCCGGCGCGCTCGCCGGAGCAGGAGCCGATTCAGCAGCAGGAGCAGGCGCCGGAGCGGGAGCCGGAGCCTCCGACTTGCCGCCGCAGGCACTCAGCACGAATGCAGCGACGAAAGCGCTAAGAGCGAGTTTGGTCTTCATCTATCGATACCCCAAAATTTTATGAGTAAAACTTGATTGGCAAGCGTGTTGGCTTGGGCTCGCACCCAAATTTCCCATCCGGATTTTAGAGGGTTTTCGGCCAATTTCATATCACTTTCGGCAAACATGGAGCGGCTGTAACGTTGCCCGCCGCCCGCCGGGAGGGTCTGCGGCCCGACCGGGGCCTGTGGCCCCGCCGGCCGCGAGCGCATACTTCGCGCCTTGCAGCCGCTTCCCAAGCGACGGAGGAACCGTGGGCGAAGACCTCATCGATCAATTGTACGCACAGCACCTCGAGACCGTCGCGGCGCGCGCCGAGCGGGCGCTCGCCGCGTGTCGCTACGACGCGTTGGTGGTGCACGCGGGCGCCGCGCCCACCCTGTTCCTCGACGATCAGCACCAGCCGTTCAAGGTCAACCCGCACTTCAAGGCGTGGGTGCCGATCGTCGACAATCCCCACAGCGTCCTCGTGTACGTGCCCGGACGGCGCCTGAAGGTCTTGTTCTTCCAGCCCGCGGACTACTGGCACAAGCCCGCGAGCCTGCCCACGGCCGCGTGGACCCGACTCGTGGACGTCCTGCCCATGCCCGACCCCAAGCAGGCCGCGGCGCATTGGCAGGGGCTCGGGCGCATCGCCTTCATCGGGCCGAATGCCGCCTGCGGCGACGCCCCGGCCGAGGCGGTCAATCCGCCGGACCTGCTCGATCGCCTGCATTTCGACCGGGCGGTCAAAACCGCCTACGAACTCGAGTGCCTGCGGCGCGCCAGCGCACTCGGCGCACTCGGGCATCGCGCCGCGCTCGCGGCGTTCCGCCGGGGCGCCTCGGAATTCGAGGCGCACATGCAGTACCTGCTCGCCTGCCGGCAGCGCGAGGAGGAACTGCCGTACAACAACATCGTCGCCTACAACGAGCACGCGGCCGTTCTGCACTATCAGCGCCTCGAACGGCGCCCGCCGGACGCCTGCCGCTCCTTCCTGATCGACGCGGGCGCCGAGTACCGCGGCTACGCGGCCGATATCACCCGCACCCACGCCGGCACTCCCGGGCGCTTCGCCGAGCTCATCGAGGCGCTCGACGCGGTGCAACGCGCGCTCTGCGACGAGGTCACCCCGGGGCGCGACTTTCGCGACATCCACCTCTCGGCGCACCGGCGGATCGGCGACCTGCTGCAACGCTGTGGGGTGACCAGGCTCGACGGCGCCGCCGCGCTCGAGCGGGGGATCACGGGGGTCTTCTTTCCGCACGGCATCGGCCACCTGCTCGGACTGCAGGTGCACGACGTGGGCGGGATTCAGGGGGACGCCCAGGGCGGCCAGCGCCCGCGACCGGCGGGCCATCCCTATCTGAGGCTCACCCGCATGCTCGAGCCCGGCGTGGTCGTGACCATCGAACCGGGGATCTACTTCATCGACTCGCTGCTCGCGGCGGCGCGCGCGGACGAGCGCGGCGCCGAGATCGATTGGCGGGCCGTCGAGGAGTTGCGCCCGTTCGGAGGGATTCGCATCGAGGACAACGTGGTCGCGACCACCGGCGCGCCGGAGAACCTGACGCGCGACGCCTGGCGGCTCACGGCGGCCTCGAAGGCGGCCTGAGAGACGCCGCAGGGCACCGAGCGCGGCCGAGCGCCCGGGCCCCGCGGGAAAGCCTCAGGCGGCCTTGGCCTTGCGGCGCTTGGGCGCCTCGGCGGCCTCGGAGCCGCCCTCGGCCTTCTTCTTCGGCGCCTTCTTCGCGGTCTTGCCCGCCTTCGCGTCGCCCTCGGCCTTCTCGGCGGCCACGACGCCTTCGACGAGCTGCATCAACGCCATGTCGGCCGAATCGCCCGGGCGGGGCTCCATCTTCAGGATCCGGGTGTAGCCGCCTGCGCGGGCCTTGAACCGGGGTCCGAGATCGGCGAACAGCTTCTCGACCACCGCCTCGTCCCGCAGACGGGCGAACGCGACCCGGCGCTTGGCGAGCGAATCCACCTTCGCGAGGGTGATGAGCGGCTCGACCACGCGCCGCAGCTCCTTCGCCTTGGGAACCGTGGTGCGGATGGTCTCGTGTCGCAGGAGCGACGCCGCCATGTTGCGCATCAGCGCATGCCGGTGGGAGGAGTTACGCGATAGCTGACGACCGCTGTTTCTGTGGCGCATTGTCTGGAACCTTGGATCTTGGATTAAATGGCGTCGCGGTCTTCGTCGCGCTTCAATCCCGGCGGCGGCCAGTTGTCGATGCGCATGCCGAGCGTGAGGCCGTGGCTCTCCAGCACTTCCTTGATCTCGGTGAGCGACTTCTTGCCGAGATTCGGAGTGCGCAGCAGCTCGACCTCGGTGCGCTGGACGAGATCCCCGATGTAGTGGATGTTCTCCGCCTTGAGGCAGTTCGCGCTGCGCACGGTCAACTCGAGTTCGTCCACCGGACGCAGCAGGATCGGGTCGAACTGGGTCTCGGTCGCCTTGGTGGCGGCCTCGTCCTGGCCCTGCAGGTCGACGAACACCGAGAGCTGATCCTTGAGGATGCCGCCGGCGCGCCGGATGGCCTCCTCGGGGTCGATCGTGCCGTTCGTCTCGATGTCCAGGATCAGCTTGTCGAGATCGGTGCGCTGCTCGACGCGGGCGCTCTCGACGTTGTAGGTGACCTTGCGCACCGGGCTGAACGAGGCATCGAGCTGCAGCCGGCCGATGGCGCGCGTCTGCTCCTCGAACGCCAGGCGCTGGGCCGCCGGCCGGTAGCCGCGGCCGCGCTCGACCTTCAGGGTCATGGACAGCTCGCCGGCCTTGGTCAGGTTCGCGATGACGAGTTCCGGGTTCAGGATCTCGACGTCGTGGTCGCCGGCGATGTCGCCGGCCGTGACCGGACCGGGTCCCTTCTTGTGCAGCCGGACCTCGGCGACGTCGCGCGTGTGCATGCGGATGGCGACGGCCTTCAGGTTCAGCAGGATGTCGACGACGTCCTCCTGCACCCCCTCGACGGCGGTGTATTCGTGCAGCACGCCCTCGATCTCGGCCTCGGTCACCGCCGCGCCCGGGAGAGAGGACAGGAGCACTCGGCGCAGCGCATTGCCGAGCGTGTGACCGAAGCCGCGTTCGAACGGTTCGATCACGATGCGCGCGTGGCGCGGCGACACGGGCGTCACCTTGACCACCCGGGGCTTCAAGAATTCATGGATCGATCCCTGCATGGGTAACACCTACGGTTGACTCAAGCCGCCGCGGGGCGGCAAACGATCGGAACGGATTACTTCGAGTACAGCTCGACGACCAGGCTCTCGTTGATGTCGGGCAGGATCTCCTGCCGGTCGGGCACCGACTTCAGGATGCCGGACATCTTCTTCTCGTCCACTTCGACCCAGTCGGGGAAACCGACCTGGCTGGCGATCTGCAGCGCCGACTGCACGCGGGTCTGCTTCTTGGCCTTCTCGCGCAGGTTGATGACGTCGCCCGCCTTGCACTGGTAGGAGGCGATGTTCACCGCCTTGTCGTTCACCGCCACGCCCTTGTGGCTCACGAGCTGGCGGGCCTCGGCGCGGGTGGCGGCGAAGCCCATGCGGTACACGACGTTGTCGAGACGGCACTCGAGGAACTGCAGCAGCGTCTCACCGGTGGCGCCGGGACGGCCGGCCGCCTTCTGGTAATAGTTGCGGAACTGGCGCTCGAGCACGCCGTACATGCGGCGCAGCTTCTGCTTCTCGCGCAGCTGCAGGCCGTACTCGGACAGCCGCTGCTTGCGCTCGC
>JAJXZV010000200.1 GCA_021779875.1 Pseudomonadota bacterium | reverse complement strand
CGTGCACCCCTGCGTCCGATCGAAGGGCACCGGATCGAAGACCAGGTCCTGGTTGCCGGCGATGGCCCGCGCCACCGAGCGGTAGGTCGGATTCACCGCGATCGGCATCAATATGCGGCGCGACGACACGGCGCGATTGGCCCGGACCGCCATCAGGCAGGCCTCCGCGAGCGCCGAGGCTCCGTCGTACACGGAGGCGTTCGACGCTTCCATGCCGGTGAGCGCGCACATCATCGACTGATATTCGTAGATGACCTGCAGCGTGCCCTGGCTGGCCTCCGCCTGATAGGGCGTGTACGCCGAGTAGAATTCACCGCGGGTCGCGATCGCCCAGACGGCCGCCGGGATGTGATGCTCGTACGCGCCGGCGCCGATGAAATTGAGCGGCCGGCCGTCGCTCGCGGCGCGCTCCGCCATGAGGCGGCCGACCTCCATTTCGGTGAGCGCGGGCGGCAGCCCCGGCAGATCGTCGACCCGGAGCGCGGCGGGAATCTCGTCGAACAGATCCGCGATCGACCTCGCGCCGATCGCGCCCAGCATGCTCGCGACCTCCTCCTCCGTATGGGGAATGAAATCCATGCGACACCCCTAGTGCGCCTGCTCGGCGAGGTATTTCTCGTAGCCATCCGCGTTCATGAGGTCGGCGCCCCCGGCCGCGCCGTCGGCCTGCGCGCGGAACAGCCAGCCCGCGCCGTAGGGATCCTGGTTGATCAGCTCGGGCCGGCCCGCAAGGTCGGGGTTGCCCGCGACCACCGTGCCGTCGACCGGGCTGTAGACGTCGGAGGCCGCCTTCACGGACTCGACCACCGCGCACTCCTCGCCCGTGCGCAGGCTGCGTCCGGTCTCGGGCACCTCGACGAACACCAGGTCGCCGAGCGCGCTTTGCGCATGATCCGTGATGCCCACCTCGAGCCGCCCGTCGGGCAGGCGGCGCACCCATTCGTGGCTGCGGGTGTACTGCAATTCGCGCGGTATGCTGCTCAAGGAGAATCCTCCGTGTGGCTAGAGAGGGATCAGCGCCCGGCCGTGACGTACGAACGGCGGTTCGACGATGCGCGCGGCGTGCCGTTTGCCGCGGATGTCCACCGACACCCAGGGCCCGTCGGCGGCGTTCAGGCGGGCGAACGCGATGGACCGGTTGAGCGTGGGCGAGAACGTGCCGCTCGTGATCTCGCCGAGCGCCTCGCCATCCGATGCCGCGTGCGGCGCGAACACCCGCTGATGGGCCCGCAGCACGCCCCGCTCCTCCATGACCAGACCGGCGAGCCGCGCCCCGGGCTGGCCGCGCAGCCGCTCGAGCGCCGCCCGGCCGATGAAATCGCGCTCGGCGGGTTCGAATGCGACCGTCCAGCCCAAGCCGGATTCGAGCGGATGCCGGCTCTCGTCCATGTCGCTGCCGTAGAGATTCATGCCGGCCTCGAGCCTCAGGGTGTCACGTGCGCCGAGACCGGCGGGCACGACGCCCGCGGCGCGCAGCGATTCCCACGCGGCGGCGCACTCCTCGCCCGGCAGCACGATCTCGAACCCGTCCTCGCCCGTATAGCCGGTGCGCGAGACGAACCGGCTGCCGAAGGTCGCGGCGGTGAACGGCGGCAGGGCGAGCGCGGCCGGCCGGTCGCCCTCCGCCAGCAGCATCGCGGCCTTGGCGCGGGCGGCCGGGCCCTGCACGGCGAGGATGGCGAGATCCGCGCGCTCGCGCACCTCGACCCCGAAGGCGCGGGCATGGGCGCCGATCCAGTCGAGATCCTTGCGGCGGGTTCCCGCATTGACGACCAGGCGGAACGAATCCTCCGCGATGAAGAAGGCGAGCAGATCGTCCAGGATGCCGCCGTCCTCGCGCAGCATGCAGGTGTACAGGGCCTTGCCGGGGCTGCGCAATCGGCCGACGTCGTTGGCGAGCAGGCCGCGGAGGAATTCGCGGGTGCGCGCGCCCGCGAGATCGACGACGCCCATGTGCGAGACGTCGAACATACCGGCCTCGCGGCGCACCGCGTGGTGCTCTTCGAGCTGCGAACCGTAGGACAGCGGCAGATCCCAGCCGCCGAAATCCACGATTTTCGCGCCGGACTTCACGTGTATGTCGTGCAGAGGAGTCTTCAGGCCCATCGCAACCTCGCAGCGAACCGCGGACCAAGATGCGGCCGGCACGTCGGTGCCGGTCGCCCCTCTGTCCTTGGACCTGAGAGATCAGGCATGCTGGCGATGCCGTTCCCCTTCGGTGGATCGACGCCCGCGAAGGGCGCGATCGCTCTCCAGAGATCGCGAGACACTGTCGTTCATGGGCCTGAGCGTTTCCGGGCGGTTGCGCCTTCGGCGGTCCCCTGGTCGGGGACGCTCTCCGGACAGTTCTTGTCGCGATGGCGGGAGCATACACCATCCGCTTCTGGAGCGGCATGCCCGGCGGGTAGAATCCGTCCATGACCCGCAAGCTCCTCGCGGCCGCGCGCGCCGCCACCACGATCGCCGCCTCGATGCTCGCCGCCACGATGGCGCTCGCCGCGCCCCCCGCCGGTGCCCCCGCCACCAAGGCCCGGCTCGACGCCCTGTACGAGGCCGAGTGGCAGCGCTGGCTGCGCGAGGACCCGACGCTCGCGACCAGCGTCGGCGACCACCGTTACGATGATCGCTGGCCGGATCTGTCGCCGGCCGCCCTCGAGCGATCCGCCGCCCTGGATCGGCGCGCGCTCGCGCGCATCACCTCGATCGGCTCCGCCGGCCTCTCGGCCGCCGACCGGACGACCTACGACGTGGTCCGGACGGAATTCGAGCGGCGGGTCGCGGTGGCGCCGTTCAAACCCTACCTCTACGCCATCAGCCACTTGGGCAGCCTGCAGAGCGCGACCAGCCCGCAGAGCGCGAACGAGATCGCGGAGATCGCGCCGTTCGCCACGGTCACGGACTACGACCATTGGATCGCCCGGCTGCGCGGCTTCGGCGCGCTCACCGATCAGGTCACCGAGTTGTTGCGCATCGGCATCCGCGAGGGGCGCACGCAGCCGCGCGCGATCATGGAGCGCATCGAGCCGCAGCTCGCCGCGCAGCGGGTGGCCGATCCCGACGAGAGCCCGTTCTACTCCCCCTTCAAGCACATCCCGGAGTCCGTGCCGCCGGCCGAGCGCGCCCGGCTTCGGGCGCAGGGCCGTGCGGCCATCGAGACGGTCGTACTGCCCGCCTTCGCGCGCTTCCAGCGCTTCTTCGAGGAGACCTACCTGCCCTCCTGCCGCGACACCATCGGCATCTCGGCGACGCCCGACGGCGCCGCCTACTATCGGCAGCTGATCGCGTATCACACGACGGTCCGGCGCACGCCCGAACAGATCCACGACGTCGGTCTCGCCGAAGTGGCGCGCATCCGGGCCGAGATGGACCGGGTGATCGAGCAGGTCGGATTCACGGGAAGCTTCCGCGATTTCGCGCACATGCTGCGCACCGATCCGAAGTTCTTCTACACCGACCCGCAGGACCTGCTGCACGGGTACATGGTGATCGCGAAGGGCATCGATCCGAATCTCGTCAAGCTCTTCGGCAGGCTGCCGCGCACGCCCTACGGCGTGCGTCCGGTGCCGCAGACCAGCGCACCGAACACCACCACCGCCTACTACCAGCCGCTCGCGAGCGACGGCTCGCGCGCGGGCTATTACTACGTGAATCTGTACCAGCCCGAGGCTCGGCCGAAGTGGGAGATGGAGGTGCTGACCGCGCACGAAGCCGTTCCGGGCCACCACCTGCAAATCGCGCTGCAATACGAGAATGCCGGCCATGTGCCGATGATTCGGCGCATGGCGGACTTCACCGCCTACGTGGAGGGCTGGGCGTTGTACGCCGAGAGCCTCGGCGCAGACCTCGGCCTGTACACCGATCCTTACCAGCGATTCGGGCAGCTGACCTACGACATGTGGCGCGCCGTGCGGCTCGTCGTGGACACCGGCATCCACGCGCAGGGCTGGAGCCGGCAGCAGGCCATCGACTACTTCATGGCGAATGCGCCGAAGAGCGAACTGGACATCACCAACGAAATCGACCGCTACATCGCCTGGCCCGGGCAGGCGCTCGCCTACAAGACCGGGCAGCTCGAGATCCTCGAGCTGCGCGAGCGCGCGCGGCGGGCCTTGGGCCCGTCATTCGACATCCGCGAGTTCCACGACGTCGTGCTCGCGACCGGCGCGGTGCCCCTGCCGATCCTCGAGCGCACGGTCGACCGATGGCTGGCGGAGAAACGGGCGGCCGCCGCGGCGCCACATTGATCCGCCGCCGCAGGGCTAGCCGCCCGACCGCTTGGCCTGCCAGCCCGCCTCGAGCAACTCGGCGACGATCGCGTCGCGGTGCTCGCCCTGGATCTCGATCACGCCCTGGCGCACCGTGCCGCCGGATCCGCAGCGCTTCTTGAGCCGCCCGGCGAGCGCCTCGAGCTCGGGCGGAGCCAGCGGCAGGCCGGTGACCGTCGTGACGCCCTTGCCCGCCCGGCCCTTGGTCTCGCGCCCGACGCGCACCGCCGCCGGGCGCGCGGCGCCCGGGGCGCCCTTCGGACAGACGCATTCGCGCACCGGCCGGCGGCAGTTGGGGCAGTGGGTCAACATGCGCTCATTATGCCGCCAAGGTAGAATGCGAATCATGACCAACCGTAGAAAATCCTCCGCCGTCAAGGTGGGCAAGATCACCATCGGCGGCCACGCGCCGATCGTCGTGCAGTCCATGACCAACACCGACACCGCCGACGTCGAATCCACCGTGGCCCAGGTCAAGGCGCTGGCGCGCGCCGGTTCCGAACTCGTGCGGGTCACGGTGAACAACGACGAGGCGGCCGCCGCCGTGCCGCGCATTCGCGAGCGTCTCGACGCCCAGGGGATCGACACGCCGCTGGTCGGGGACTTCCATTTCAACGGCCACAAGCTGTTGAAGGCGCATCCGGCCTGCGCCGACGCCCTCGCCAAGCTGCGGATCAACCCGGGCAACGTCGGGCGCGGCAGCAAGCGCGATCCGCAGTTCGCCGAGATGATCGAAGTCGCCTGCCGCCACCAGAAGCCGGTGCGCATCGGCGTCAATTGGGGCAGCCTCGATCAGGATCTGCTCACCCGGATGATGGATCAGAACTCCCGGCTGGCCTCGCCCCTGCCCGCGCTCGACGTGATGCGCGAGGCCATCGTCGTGTCCGCCCTGGACAGCGCCCGGCGCGCCGAATCGCTCGGCCTGCCGTCGGATCGGATCGTGATCAGCGCCAAGGTGAGCGGCGTGCAGGACCTGATCGCCGTCTATCGCAATCTGGCCGCGCGCTGCGAGTATCCCCTGCACCTCGGGCTCACCGAGGCCGGCATGGGCAGCAAGGGCATCGTGGCCTCGACCGCCGGCATCGGAGTCCTGCTGCAGGAGGGCATCGGGGACACCATCCGCGTGTCGCTGACGCCGGAGCCGAACGGCGACCGGACGCAGGAGGTCGTGGTCGCGCAGGAGATCCTGCAGACCATGGGCCTGCGCGCCTTCACGCCGATGGTCATCGCCTGCCCGGGGTGCGGGCGCACCACCAGCACGTACTTCCAGGAGCTCGCGCAGAAGATCCAGGGCCACATCCGGCACCGCATGCCGGAATGGCGCAAGCGGCACGTCGGCGTCGAGGACATGACCGTCGCCGTGATGGGCTGCGTGGTCAACGGCCCCGGCGAGAGCAAGCACGCCAACATCGGCATCAGCCTGCCGGGCACCGGGGAGACGCCGGTCGCACCGGTCTACGAGGATGGCGAGAAGACCGTGACGCTCAAGGGCGATCGCATCGCCGAGGAATTCCAGGAGCTGGTCGAACGCTACATCGAGCGCACCTACGCGCCGGTGTCGCGATGACCGCGGGAAGCAACGGACGGCCGGACCTCGCCGACAAGAAGTGCGCACCCTGCGAGGGCGGCGTGCCGCCGCTGACCCGCGCCGAGGCGGACGCGCTGCGCGTCTCGCTCGATCCGGGGTGGACCGTGGCCGATGACGGCAGGAGCCTTCGCCGGTCGTTCCAATTCAAGGATTTCTACCGCACCATGAGCTTCGTCAACGCCGTGGCGCACGTCGCCAACGCCGAGGACCACCACCCCGACCTGCAGATCGGCTACGGCTATTGCCGCATGACCTTCACGACGCACTCGATCGGCGGCCTGTCGCAGAACGATTTCATCTGCGCGGCCAAGGTCGATCGACTCTGACGAATTCGGGCACGTCGCCCGCCAGCCCGAGCGCGCGCTCCGCGAAGCGGCGCCTGAGGAACGGGGACATGGCGACCGCGCCCAAGCCCGCGGCGCGAAGCCGGCCGACCACCGGATTCGAATGGGCGAACAGCCGTTCCAGGCCGTCGAAGGCGCCCGCGGCGAGCAGGTTCTCGCTGCGGCGCCATCGCTCGTAGCGCCTGAGGAACCGGTAGTCGCCGAGCTCGCCCGGTGTCGCGGCGGCCGCGAGCACGTCGGCGAGCGAGGCGCAGTCGAGCAGCCCCAGGTTCAATCCCTGACCCGCGAGCGGGTGAACCGCGTGCGCGGCGTCGCCGATCAGCACCGCATGGGGCCGCGCGTAATCGACCGCGTATTGGAGCTGCAGCGCGTGGCCGGCCACCGGCGTGGTCGGTTCGCAGGCACCGAGCACCCCGCCGCTCGCCGCGGTGATCTCCCGGGCGAGCGCTCCGGGATCGAGCGCCTGCAGACGCTCGGCCTCGTCGCGCGGCGTGCTCCAGACCATCGAGGAGCGGCCGTCGTGCAGAGGCAGGAAGGCCAGCGGTCCGCCGGGCAGGAACCGCTGCCACGCCGTGTTGCGGTGTGGCTCCGCGGTGCGCAGGTGCGCGACCAGCGCCACCTGATGATAGGCGTGACCGGCCGTGCCGATGCCGAGCAGCCGGCGGGTCGTCGACAGGGAGCCATCGGCGCCGACCAGCAGGGTGGCGCCGAGTTCGCGGCCGTCGTCGAGCGCGACCCGCACCCCGCCCTCGACGAACTCCAACCCCTGAAGCCGCGCCTCGATGGACACGACCCCGGCGGCGCGCGCCGCGGCGATGCATTGGCGCTGCAGCACGGCGCCGTCCACGATGAAGCCGAGGTTCGGCTCGCCGATCTCCGCGCAGTCGAACGTCAACGAGCCGGGCCCCCCGGGCGCCTCGCTCGCGTCCCAGACGCACATGCGCTCGAAGGCGGACACACGGTTCGCCGGCAAGGTCTGCCAGATGCCGCAGCCGGTCAGCAGCCGCTGCGAGATGCGGCTGAGGGCGTACACGCGCAGGTCCCAGTCCTCCCGCCCCGTCAGCGCGGCCGCCGGCGGTGCGCGGTCGGCGACCACGGCCACCCGCGCGGCCGGCGCGAGGCCGCGCGCCACGGCGAGCGCGGCCATGACCGGGCCCACGACGCCGCCGCCGACGATGATCAGGTCGAACCGCCGGTCCGGAGTCCGCCCGCTCACGACAGCGCCACGCCGCGGGCGAGCTTGGGGA
>JAJXZV010000085.1 GCA_021779875.1 Pseudomonadota bacterium | reverse complement strand
TTGGTCGCGTCGAATTCCTTGGTCTGCCGGTCGTTCATGATGGCGCGCACGAGGCTCGCGCTTTGCTCGGCGGTCAGGCTTCGGTCCGACTGCGGGCGGATCTCCCCGTCGATCTTGATCGCGGGCGGGAAGCCTGCGGTGATGAACAGGTCCGAGCCCTTCTTCTCGACCATGCGCCGGAGGAGATCCTGCATCAGCTTGATTGATTGATCGCGCTCCACGGGATGATTCCTCTCAGATGCTGTCCTTGTTCTGCGCCTTGTAGCGCGCCTCTTCCCGGCTGACCACGCCCTTTTGCACCAGATCCTGCAGACACTGGTCCAGCGTCTGCATGCCCTGGGCCTGCCCGGTCTGGATGGCGGAATACATCTGCGCGATCTTGCCCTCGCGAATCAGGTTGCGGATGGCCGGCGTGCCGATCATGATCTCGTGGGCCGCGATGCGGCCGCCGCCGATCCGCTTCATCAGCGTCTGGGAGATGACGGCGCGCAGGCTCTCGGACAGCATGGCACGCACCATGTCCTTCTCGGCCGCCGGGAACACGTCCACGATGCGGTCGATGGTCTTCGCGGCCGAACTCGTGTGCAGCGTGCCGAACACCAGGTGTCCGGTCTCGGCCGCGGTCAGGGCGAGCCGGATGGTCTCGAGATCGCGCATCTCGCCCACGAGCACGACGTCCGGATCCTCGCGCAGCGCCGACCGCAGGGCCTCGGTGAAGCCGAGGGTGTCGCGGTGCACCTCCCGCTGGTTCACCAGGCAGCGCTTGCTCTCGTGCACGAACTCGATCGGATCCTCGATGGTGATGATGTGATCGGGGCGGTTGTCGTTGCAGTGATTGATCATGCCCGCGAGCGTCGTCGACTTTCCCGATCCCGTCGGGCCCGTCACGAGCACGAGCCCGCGCGGCAGCATGCACAGATCCTTGAACGTCTTCGGCGCGTTCAGCTCGTCGAGCGACAGGATGACCGAGGGAATGTTGCGGAACACCGCGCCGGCGCCCCGGTTCTGATTGAAGGCATTGACGCGGAAGCGCGCGAGCTTGGGTATTTCGAAGGAGAAGTCGGTCTCGAAGAACTCCTCGAACGCCTTGCGCTGCTTGTCATTCATGATGTCGTACACCATGCTATGCACTTCCTTGTGCACGAGCGGCGGCATGTTGATGCGCTTCATATCGCCATCCACCCGGATCATCGGCGGAACGCCGGCGGAGAGGTGCAAGTCCGACGCGTTGTTCTTCACCGCAAAGGCGAGTAGTTGCGCGATGTCGACCGCCATTTACGGCTCCTGATAGGGCTCGGGTGCAGCCTTGACCATTATATAAGAGGGTGCCGGCACCCAATATGTTAATTGCTCCGCAGAATTTGGCGCTTCGCGTGAAGGAATTGCGCCTGCGGATGCGTGCCGCCGCCGAAGCCGCCGGGCGCGACCCGGGTTCGGTCACCCTGGTCGCCGTCAGCAAGTCGCACAATGCCGAGGCCATCCGGGAGGCCGCCACGGCCGGCGTCACGGATTTCGGCGAAAGTTATCTCAACGAGGCGCTGCCGAAGATGCAGCGTCTGGCCGATCTGCCGCTGTGCTGGCACTTCATCGGCGCCATCCAATCGAACAAGACCCGCGCGATCGCCGAACGCTTCGCCTGGGCGCATGGCATCGACCGGCCGGGAATCGCCCGCCGCCTCTCGGAGCAGCGGCCCTTCCACGCGCCCCCGCTCGATGTCTGCATCCAGGTGGCGCTGGTTCCGGAACCCGGCAAGGGCGGGGTGACGGCCGGCGGCCTGCCCGAACTCGCGGCGCAGGTCGCCGGAATGCCGCGATTGCGCCTGCGCGGCCTGATGTGCATCCCGCCGCCGCAGCCGGGCACCGCGGCCCAGCGGGCGATGTTCGCGAGGCTCCGCGGCCTGCTCTCGGAGCTGAATGCGGCGGGCCACTCGCTCGACACGTTGTCGATGGGCATGAGCGCCGATTTCGAGGCCGCGATCGCGGAGGGCGCCACCCTCGTGCGCGTGGGCACGGCGCTTTTCGGTGAACGGCGCTGATCGGCCACAACGAGAGATCCACATGAACGACATTCGCAAGCTGGCATTCATCGGCGGCGGCAACATGGCGGCGGCCCTGATCGGCGGCCTGATCAAGCGCGGCCTGCCCGCCGGGCGCATCGCGGTGGCCGACCCCGCCCCGCGGACGCTCGAGGGGCTGCGGGATCGTTTCGGCGTGGTCTGCGCCGCGGACAACGCCAGTGCGGCGCACGACGCCGAGGTCGTCGTCCTCGCCGTGAAGCCGCAGCAGATGCGCGTGGTCGCCCTGGGCCTCGCGCCGCACTTGCGAGGCGCCGATTCCCTGGTCATATCGGTGGCCGCCGGAATTCCCCACGCCGCCCTGGCCCGCTGGTTCGCGCCGCTCACCGCCATCGTGCGCACCATGCCGAACCGGCCGGCGCTGGAGGGCTTTGGGGCGACGGGACTGTACGCTCCGGCGAGCGTCGACCCGGCCCATCGGGCGCTCGCGGAATCGGTCATGGCGGCCGTCAGCACGCCGGTATGGGTCGAGCACGAGTCGCAGATGGACACCGTCACGGCCCTCTCGGGCAGCGGACCGGCCTACTTCTTCCTGTTCATGGAGGCCCTCGAGGCGGCCGCCCACGAGCGCGGACTGCCGCCGGACATCGCGCACAAGCTCACCCTGGAGACGGCGTTCGGCGCGGCCCAGATGGCCCGCCAGTCCGGCCTGCCGCTCGCGGTGCTGCGCGAGCAGGTCACCTCCAAGGGCGGTACGACCGCCGCCGCCCTCCGGGTCTTGAACGAGGCCGGACTGCGCGCCATCGTGGCGCACGCGATCGCCGCGGCGGATCGACGCTCGGCCGAGCTCGCCGCCGAATTCGGCACCGATTGAACCCCAATTGACGGAAGAACGCCCATGGAAGCCATTCGATACGTCGCCGACACCCTGCTCTGGCTCCTGACGCTCGCATTTCTGCTGCGCCTGTTGTTGCAGTGGGTGCGCGCGGATTTCCGCGATCCGGTGGCCGACGTCGTCGTTCGGGTCACCAACTGGCTCGTCTTGCCGCTGCGCCGCCTGCTGCCGCCTCTGCGCAAGATCGACACCGCGACCGTGGTCGCCCTGGCGGCGGTCGCGGCCGCGCGCGAAGCGCTGCTGCTCGCGCTGTTCGGTCATTACGGGATCCCATGGGCGGCGCTGCCGCGCCTGACGGCCCAGGACCTCGTCGAGATGGTGCTGCGCGTGTACCTGTTCGCCCTGTTGCTCTATTGGCTGAGTTCGGCGCTGTCTCCCGGCGGCCATGGTCCCGGTTTACGGTTGCTCTCCCAGCTCTGCGAACCGATCTTGAGGCCGGTTCGGCGCCTGATTCCGCCGATCGGCCAGATCGACTTCTCGGTCCTCTGGGTGTCGATCCTGATAGGCGCTTTGCTGGTGCTGGTGCGGTGAACATCGATTCGACCCGGGAAAAACAGGCTCCGGCGCCTTCGCGTGCACGAACAATATTTTTCCCATGCGCTAAACATCGGCTTTTTTCTGTGTTATTTTCGGCGCCGAGTTGATGATGCGGACGATCCACGTCCGCGGTCGCAAGTAAAAATAGGAGATTCATCTATGGCGAAAAAGAATGCAGCACCGACCAAGTCCGAGATTCTCGCGACGATTTCCAAGGAAACGGAGCTCTCCAAAAAGCAGGTCGGAGCCGTGTTTGACTCGCTCTCCACCGTGATCAAGAAGAGCCTGCGCGGTCACGGCATGTTCACCATGCCCGGCCTCATGAAGATGAAGGTCGTCAAGAAGCCCGCGACCAAGGCGCGCGAGGGCGTCAATCCCTTCACCGGCGATAAGATGATGTTCAAGGCGAAGCCCGCGAGCAAGAAGGTGCGGATCGCCGCCCTGAAGAACCTCAAGGAATTCGTGAACTGACGCTTTTCAAGCGGATTCGGGGCGGTTGAGCGGGTTCAGCCGCTCCGGATCGATTTGCGATATCACGGCGTCCCGCAATTCCGGGAGCCGGCCGTGAAAGAAGTGCCCCGCGCCGGGCATGAGCACCAGGCGCGGCGGCGGCGTGAAGGTCGCCGTCCACGCATTCACCCCCGCCGGATCGACCACCTCGTCCTGGTCCCCCTGGATCACCAGCCACGACCCGGCCGGCGCCTCGAGCCCGGCGAAGGCGAACAGTGCCACCGGCGGCGCGATCAGGATCGTGTGCGCGGCGGGCCGCGTCCGCGCCAGGCGCAGCGCCACGTAGGCGCCGAAGGAGAACCCGGCGAGCACCAGGGAGCGGCCCGGCCAGCGCCGCATCCCCCACTCGACCACGGCGGCCGCATCGTCGGTTTCACCGACCCCCTGGTCGAATCGCCCGGCGCTCGCGCCCACTCCGCGAAAATTGAACCGCACGGTCGGAATCCTAAGCTGCTGCAGGGCGCGGGCCGCCGTCGTGACCACTTTGTTGTCCAGGGTGCCGCCGTACAGCGGGTGCGGGTGGCAGACCACCGCGAAGTGGGGGCTCGAGCCGCCCGGCTCCTCGATGACCGCCTCCAGGGCTCCGGCGGGCCCCGGAATGCTCGTGCGCTCGACCGCCGGCGCGGCACGCGCGGGCTGGCGCGGATCGGCGGAGCTCATTGAATCGCGACGAGATCGACGTCGAACACCAGCGTCGCGCCCGGCGGGATCACGCCGCCCGCACCGGCGTCGCCGTAGGCGAGCTCCGCGGGAATGGTCAGGCGACGGCTGCCGCCGACCTTCATGCCGGCGACGCCCTGGTCCCAGCCCTTGATCACGTTGCCGGCACCGACCACGAACCCGAACGGCTGCCCCGAGGTGCGCGAGCTGTCGAATTCCCGGCCCTTGTGATCCGGGGCCGCGGCGTCGTACAGCCAGCCCGTGTACTGCACCAGAGCACGCTGCCCCGGTGCCACGGCCTCACCCGATCCGGGCGCGAGGTCCAGGATCGCCAGCGCGGCCACACCCTGCGTGGCCGCTGCGGCGGCGCTGGTGGGGTTGGCGGCGGTGGCCGGCGGCTTCGGCGCACAGCCGGAAAGGAACGCGCCGCAGAGCGCGGCGACCAGCGGAACGAACGGGTTCGATGCCTTCATGCCGGCATCTTAGCCGATTTGCGTCGTGCCCCATCAGGGCCAGCGTGCGCGCAGCGCCAGAAGCCCCTGGCGAAGGGCCGCGACCGCATCGTCGATCTCATCGGCCAGCTGCAGCACCCATTCCATGGGGCGATTCTAGGGAGCGGCGGCGGTCCGGCGGCGTGAGTGCGGTCACAGACTTGCCACGCGGCGAACGCCTGCGTACGCTCAGCCTCGATGCAGCGAATCCTCGTCCTGAATCCCAAGGGCGGTTCGGGAAAAACCACGGTTGCGACCAATCTCGCGAGCTATTTCGCGAGCATCGGGGACCACCCGCTGCTGACCGACGACGATCCGCAGGGCTCCAGCACCCGCTGGCTCAGGAAGCGCACCGCCGAGCAGCCCGTCATCCACGGCATCGCCACCTTCGAGCGCAATTCCCGGGTCACCCGCGCCTGGCAGATGCGCGTGCCCGCGGACGCCGGCCACGTGGTGATCGACACTCCTGCGGCCGTGCCCGCGCAGGGCATGCCGGACCTGACGCGCAATGCCGACGCGATCATCGTGCCGGTGATGCCGTCCGACATCGACATCCACGCCTGCTCGAAGTGCATCGCCGACCTGCTGCTGATCGCGAAAGTCCGGCGGGACGAGCACCGGATCGGCGTGGTCGCCAATCGCGTCAAGCGCAACACCCGGATCTATCAATCCCTGATGCGCTTCCTGGAGACCTTGAGGATCCCGATCGTGGCAACGCTGCGGGATTCGCAGAACTACGTGCGCGCGGCCGAACTGGGCATCGGACTGCACGAGATGAAGCCGGCCCAGGCGGCCCAGGACCTCGACGACTGGCGTCCGCTGCTCGCCTGGCTGAAGGCGCGGGAGCTGGCCCGTGGTCCGTCGGAGTCGACGCCGCCGGTGGCGGCCGGCATCTGAACGAGGCGCGGCGGCCGCTTCGGCTATTTCTTGTCTTCCCAGGAGCCGCGCATCTTTTCGGTCCAGTTCTTGTAGCTGTGCCAGCTGTAGAGATTGTTGGTGATCGCCGAGTGGCGTCCGCCCGGCTTGTACGGCTCGCGCGGCGCGGATCCGCCGGCGGCCCCGTCGTTGCGGGGGGCGCGGCGATCCACGCCCGTGTAGCGCGTGGTCGGTTTCTGGTCGCTCATCGTGTGATGCCCGCATTCATGGCCAAGACAGTAAGGGCCGGTCCGATCGCTCGACAGGAACTGTGTCACAGGCGGGGCCGCGTGCGCAGCGCGCCCCGGCGCGCATTGCGATGCGTCTCTCAGTCGTCGTCGCCGTAAGTTAAATCGAGGGCGGTTCGCCGCCTCGCCACGCCTCGAACAGCGGCGCGAGCTCTCTCGCGAACGATTCGAGCGCCTCCGGCAGCAGCAGCGTGTAGGAATCGAGCAGCGCCATGGCGTTGCGCGCCGGATCGGTGCGGGACGCGGCGCCGAGACGGCGCGCCATGGCCCGATTGACGTCGTGCAGGTTCGCGTACAGGTTCGCAAGCGGCGCGAAGCCGCCCGCGTCGGCGGGCGCGTCGGCGCCGCCCAGCTGGCGCGCGACCAGGAACATGGAGATCGTGCGATACATGGTCTCCGCCTCGTTCGCGAACGGCAGGTGGAAGCGGGCCATCGGGCGAAGATGCGCGGTCCACGGGCATCCGGCGGTCGCCATGACCAGGCCGAGCACCGAACTGAGCGCCTGCTGCACCGACATCTCGGCGAAGACCGTCCGCTCCGCCTGGGTCACCGTGACCCGCACGGTGTCGAACGACACCAGCGCCTCGAGCCCCTCCAAGGGCTTGACCATGTGCAGCGCCGACGGGCAGCGGCCGGCACCCTCCAGCGGACAGTTGGAGCACCGGTTGAAGGCGAGTTCGGTCCAGAACGGCGGCTCGGTCGGCGCCGGATTGAGCAGGTGGAAGTCCACCGCGTCGAAGAAGAAATCCAGCGTCTTCTGCGATCCGTCCGGCAGGTCGAACCGGTAACGGATCCGCTGCAGCCGCGTCATGCCACCAGTCTATAGCAGGGCGTGTAATCGGCCCCCGCGAGCTTCATGCGCCGCTGCGCCACGAACGAGCGCAGCAGCCGGTCGAGCGGCTCCATGATGGCCGCCTCGCCGGAGAGCTCGAACGGCCCCTCGCGTTCGATCGCCTCGATGCCGTAATCCTTGATGTTGCCCGCCACGATGCCGGAGAACACGCGCCGCAGATTGGCCGCCCGCTCGTGCACGGGCTGATCGCGCGACAGCCGCAATGCGCGCATCGCGGCGTGGGTCACCTCGAAAGGCGACTGGAAGTCCCGCGCGATCCGCAGCAGCCAGTTGAATCCGTAGGAGTCGCTCATCCGCTTGCGATACTCGCGCACGGAGGCGAGTCCCTGGACCATGGCGCGCGCCACGCGGGCGGGATCGTCGATGACGATCTCGTAGCGGGCCTGCGCCGCGGGCCCCAGGGTCGCG
>JAJXZV010000208.1 GCA_021779875.1 Pseudomonadota bacterium | reverse complement strand
CGGATCGCGCAGATGCTCGCGGACTGCGCGCACGCCTTCGGCGCGGCGCGGCCCGCGGCCGTGGCGCGCGAAATCACCAAGATGCACGAGACGCTGTATCGCGGCACGCTCGAGCAGCTCGGGGGGCGTGCGCAGACGGAGCGGGACTTCGAGCGCGGCGAACTCGTGGTGGTGGTCGCCGGCGCGCCGCCGCGCGAGGCGGCGGCGGAGGAGCGCGAATTGTCGCGGGTGCTCGAGGTGCTGCTCGCGGATCTGCCGCTGAAGCAGGCCGCGCTCCTTGCGGCGCGGCTGACCGGCGCCCGGGACAATGCCGCCTATCGGCGGGCGCTCGAGCTGCAGCGGCCTCGCAATCCGTGACCGGAGTGCGTATGGTGCGCACCTGGAGTCGGCCAGACAGTCGCTGTGTGCTCTTCGCACATGGAGGAAAGTCCGGGCTCCATCGGGCGCGGTGCCAGGTAACGCCTGGGGGGCGTGAGCCCACGGAAAGTGCAACAGAAAGATACCGCCGAAGCGCCGCGCAAGCGGGGCTGGCAAGGGTGAAATGGTGCGGTAAGAGCGCACCGCGCGGGTGGCAACATCCGTGGCACGGCAAACCCCACCGGGAGCAAGACCAAATAGGGAAGCGGGCGGCGCCCATGGCCGCTACATGTGCCCACATGGGCTTCCGGGTAGGTCGCTCGAGCGGCGCGGTGACGCGCCGCCCAGAGGAATGACTGTCCACGACAGAACCCGGCTTATCGGCCGACTCCTTTTTTCTACATCCCCATGATCCGCCGGCGTGCCGTGGCCCGCCGGCGTGCCGGCGGATGAGAAAACCCTCGTAACAGATTGATTCAATTCGCCCCAGGCCTGCAATGCCCTCGGCCGCGGGCGGAATGCGACCTAAGTCTCTGTTGTCGCGGGTTTTTTTTAACTTAAGACGTTGACAGTCCGACATTGCCCTCCCTATAGTGGCGCTGGGTGGGAAAAAGTGGGAGAGAATGGGTTTCGCTACCCATCCTTAAAGAGAGCGATGTTCCGGGGCGCCAACAAACTGACTCTCGACACCAAAGGCCGGCTGGTGATGCCCACCCGGTATCGGGAGCGGCTGCAGGAACGTTGCGGCGGCAACCTGGTGATCACCGTGGACCGGGACCAATGCCTGCTCCTGTATCCGCTTCCCGACTGGGAAGAGATCGAACGCAAGTTGATGCGTCTGCCGACCTTGAATCCGCAGGCACGGCGCCTGCAGCGGCTCATGGTCGGTCATGCCACCGACCTGGAACTCGACGGACACGGACGCCTGCTGCTGCCGCCCAAACTGCGCGAGTTCGCGACGTTGACGCGCGATGCCATGTTGATCGGCCAGGGGGTGCGTTTCGAGCTGTGGGACGAGGCGCGGTGGAACGAGCGGCGCGACGAGTGGCTTGCCGGCGAGGAGAGCGCGACCGACCTGCCGGCGGAGCTCGAGACGCTGTCGCTGTAGACGAACGTTCGTGACGAACGTGGCGGGGGCTCATGCGCCGGTACTCCTCCGAGAGGCGCTGGCGGCGTTGAACATTCGGGAGGGCGGCGCCTATCTGGACGCCACCTTCGGGCGGGGCGGACATGCGGGCGCAATATTGCAGAACCTCTCGGCGGACGGTCGATTGCTGTGCCTCGACCGCGACGGCGCGGCCGTGGCCGAGGCCCGGTCACGCTTCGCGGGCGATCCGCGCGTGGCGGTGTTCCACGCGCCGTTCTCGGCGCTGGCCGCCTGCGCCGACGACGTGCGGCCCGGCCTGCGCCTCGACGGCATCCTGTTCGATCTCGGCGTCTCCTCGCCGCAGCTCGACGACCCCGCGCGCGGCTTCAGCTTCATGCAGGACGGGCCGCTCGACATGCGCATGAACACCGGGCAAGGCGTGAGCGCCGCGGACGTCGTGAACGGCGCCTCGCGCGAGGAACTCACCCGCATCTTCCGCGAATACGGCGAGGAGCGCTTCGCGGCGCGCATCGCGCGCGCCATCGTCGCCGACCGGGGAGCCCGCCCGTTCGTCCGCACGCAGGAGCTCGCCGAGCTGGTCTCGCGGGTGGTGCCGTCGCGGGAGCGGCACAAGCACCCGGCCACCCGGGTGTTCCAGGCGCTGCGGATCCACGTCAATCGCGAGCTCGAGGAACTCGCCGCGGGGCTCGACGCGGCGCTCGAGCGGCTCGCGCCGGGCGGGCGTCTGGCGGTGATCAGCTTCCACTCGCTCGAGGACCGGATGGTCAAGCGCTTCATGCGCACCCATGCGAGCACAGACCCGGTGTTCGCGGGTCTGCCGTTCGTGCCGGAGCACGCACGTCCGAAGCTCGCGCTGGTCGGCCGGTCCGTGGAGCCGGGCGAGGAGGAGATCGGGCGCAATCCGCGCGCGCGCAGCGCGCGCCTGCGCGTCGCCGAGCGTCTGGCGGAATTCGCGGCCGCATGAGGAAGGAGCGGATGAGGAGGGATTTCCAATGAGCCTGCGCAGGGTGCTGCCCCTGTTGCTGCCGGTGCTGTGGCTGGCGGTGCTCGGGTCGGCGGTCCAAGTGATCTACGCGCGCCACGAGGCGCGCGATTTGTTCGTGCGGCTGGAGAAGGTCAACGCCGAACGCGATTCGCTCGAGATGGACTGGGGCCGCCTGCAGCTCGAGCAGAGCTACTGGTCGTCGCACGCCTTCGTCGAGCGGGTGGCGAACGCCAAGCTGCAGATGAGCCTGCCGCAGATGCGCGACGTGCGGATCGTGCGGCCGTGAAGTTCAAGTCGAGCGAAGCCGGCGGTCAGGGCAGGGGCTATCGCTGGCGCTCGACGCTGGTCCTGGTCTGCGTGATGCTCGGGGCGCTGGGCCTCGCCGCGCGCGCGGTGGAGCTGCAGCTCATCGACCACGGGTTCCTGGCGCGGCAGGGCGACGAGCGCAGCATGCGGGTGGTGAAGATCGCGGCGCACCGCGGCGCGATCACCGACCGGTCCGGGGAGCCGCTCGCGATCTCGACGCCGGTCGACAGCGTCTGGGTCAATCCGCAGGAGATCAACGACAACATCGACCAGCTGCCGAAGCTCGCCGCGGCGCTCGGCGAGGATCCGCAGCAGCTCGCCCGGCGGGTCACCAGCAATCTCGACCGCGAATTCCTGTTCCTGGTGCGCCACCTGCCGCCCGAGCAGGCGGCGCGCGTCAAGGCGCTCGGCATCCCGGGCGTGAATCTGCTGCGCGAGTACCGGCGCTACTACCCGGCCGGCGAGGTGGCCGCGCACGTGGTCGGCTTCACCACCGTCGACGATCGCGGCCAGGAGGGTCTCGAACTCGGCTTCGACCAGCCGCTGAACGGCGAGGACGGCGCCAAGCGGGTGATCCAGGACCTGTACGGCCGCTACGTCGAGAACGTCGAGAGCATCCGTGCCCCGCGCCCGGGGCACGATCTCGTGACCAGCATCGACCTGCGCATCCAGTACCTCGCGTACCGGGAGCTGAAGTCCGCGATGCAGGATTACCGCGCCCGCGCCGGCTCGGTGATCGTGGTCGACGTCGACACCGGCGAGGTGCTCGCGATGGTCAACCAGCCCTCGTACAATCCCAATGACCGCGAGCAGCTCAAGCCCGGCCTGTACCGCAACCGCGCCGTCACCGACATCTTCGAGCCGGGATCGAGCATCAAGCCGTTCATCATGGCGGCGGGCCTCGCCTCCGGCCAGTACCGCCCCGACAGCGTGGTCGACACGTCGCCGGGCCTGCTCAGGGTGGCCAACAAGGTCTTCGAGGACGAGCACGATCTCGGCGTGGTCGACCTCGCCACCATCCTCGCCAAGTCGAGCAACGTGGGCACCGCCAAGGTCGCCCTCTCGCTCAAGCCCGAGCAGATCTGGAACACGCTGAGCGCCCTCGGTCTCGGCCAGGTGACCGGCAGCGGCTACCCGGGCGAATCGGCCGGCATGCTGAGCAACTACACCCATTGGCGCCCGATCGGCATCGCGACGCTGTCGCACGGCTACGGCCTGTCGGTGACCCCGCTGCAGCTCGCGCACGCCTACGCGACCATCGGTGCGGGCGGGATCCGCCGGCCCATCACCTTCGAGCGGGTCACCGGGCCGGTGCCGGGCGAACGCGTGCTCGATCCGAAGGTCGCGCACGCGCTGGTGCAGTTGATGGAGCAGGTGATCGCCAAGGGCGGCACGGCGACCCGCGCCGCGCTGGTCGGCTACCGCGTGTCCGGCAAGACCGGCACCGCGTTCAAATCGATCGAGGGCGGCTACTCCACCGACAAGATCATGGCGGTGTTCGCGGGCCTGGTACCCGCGTCGCACCCGAAACTGGCCACGGTGGTGGTGATCGACGAGCCGAGCCGGGATTTGCGCGAGGGCGGCACGCTGGCCCAGGGCGGCACCGTCGCCGCGCCGGTGTTCGCCAACGTCATGTCCGGCACCCTGCGTCTGCTCGACGTGCCGCCCGACGATCTGCAGAACGTGCCGGCGGCGACGCTCGTGCAGGTGAACGAGAGTCCATGAGCGTCCCCCTCAATCAATTGCTCGAGGGGCTCGCGGCGCCCCCGGGGATCGATGCGCGCATCGAGGACCTCACGCAGGACAGCCGGCACGCGCGTCCCGGGAGCCTGTTCCTCGCGCTGCGCGGCCGCCGCTCGCACGGGCTCGCGCACGCCGCCGAGGCCGTGGCGCGGGGCGCGACCGCGGTGCTGTGGGAGCCCGACGGCGAGGCGCCGCCGCGCGCGGTCGGCGCCGCCGTGGCCGCGGCGCCCGTGCCCGGGCTCGGGGGGCTGGTCGGGCGGATCGCCGACCGGTTCTTCGACCGGCCGTCCGCGCGCCTGCGCATCACCGGGATCACCGGCACCAACGGCAAGACGACCTGCGCCTACCTGCTCGCGCAGGCGCTCGAGCGGCTCGGCACGCCGGCCGCCTACGCCGGCACCATCGGCTGGGGCCGCCTGGACCGCCTGGAGGGTGCGACGCACACCACGCCGGACGCGATCAGCGTGCACCGGCAGCTCGCGCGGCTGCACGCCGCCGGCGCGCGCGACGTCGCGATGGAGGTCTCCTCGCACGCGCTCGACCAGGGCCGCATCGACGGCGTGCGCCTGCACGCCGCCGCGTTCACCAACCTGACGCGCGACCACCTCGACTACCACGGCTCGATGGGCGCCTACGGTGCGGCCAAGGCGCGTCTGTTCGCCGTGCCCGGCCTGCGCGCCCGCGTGCTCAACGTGGGCGATTCGTTCGGCCGCGAGTACGCGGCCGGTCACCGCGGCGAGCCGCCGCTCACCGCGGTCTGGGTGGGCGCCGTCGAGTTCGACGATCCGGGCGCGCGCACCCTGTTCGCCCGCGAGGTGCGCGTCGCCATGCAGGGCCTCGAGCTCGCGCTCGACGGCAGCTTCGGCGCGCGGCGGCTCGCGACCCGCCTGCTGGGACGGTTCAACGCCGAGAACGCGCTGGTCGTGCTCGGCTGCCTGACCGCGCTCGGCGCGCCGTTCGACGCCGCGGCCGCGGCGCTCGGCGAATGCGCGCCCCCGCCCGGACGCATGGAGGTGGTCGCCGCCCGCGGCGGCGGACCGCTCGCGGTCATCGACTACGCCCATACGCCCGACGCCCTGGAGAAGGCGCTGCGCGCCCTGCGCGAGCACTGCCGGGGCGTGCTGTGGTGCGTGTTCGGCTGCGGCGGGGATCGCGACGCCGGCAAGCGGCCGCTGATGGGCGAGGTGGCCGACCGGCTCGCCGACGTCATCGTGGTGACCGACGACAATCCGCGCGGCGAGGATCCGCAGGCCATCGCGCGCGACATCCTCGCGGGCATCACGGCGCATGCCCCTCGGGTGATCCACGACCGCGGCGAGGCGATCGCGGCCGCGATCGCCGCGGCCGCCCCCGGGGACATGGTGCTGATCGCCGGCAAGGGACACGAGGACTACCAGATCTACGGCGCGACCCGCCGCAGCTTCAGCGACCGGGTCGAGGCGCAGCGGCTGCTGGGAGCGGCGGCATGAAGCGCACCCTCATGGAGGCGGCGCTCGCGGTCGGCGGGCGGCTGCACGGCGAGGACCGGCCATTCGGCGCGGTCTCGAGCGACAGCCGCACCTTGAGCTTCGGCGCGCTGTTCGTGGCGCTGCGCGGACCGAATTTCGACGGCGCGCAGTTCGTCGGCGCGGCCGCCGCGCGCGGCGCCGTCGGCGCGCTGGTCGAGCGTGAAGTCGAGGCGCCGCTGCCGCAGATCGTGGTGCCCGACGCGCTGCGCGCATTGCAGCGCCTCGCCCAGTCCTGGCGCGCCCAGTTCTCCGTGCCCGTGGTCGCGGTCGCCGGCAGCAACGGCAAGACCACGGTCAAGGAGATGACCGCCGCGATCCTCGGGCGCATGGGCGCCTGCCTCGCGACCCACGGCAACCTGAACAACCACATCGGCGTGCCGCTGACCCTCATGCGCCTCGAGGCCGCGCATCGCAGCGCCGTGATCGAGATGGGGGCGAACGCGCTCGGCGACGTGGCCGAACTGGTGGCGCTCGCGCGGCCGACGGTCGGTCTGATCACCAACGCCGGCGCCGAGCACCTGGAAGGCTTCGGCGACCTCGACGGCGTGGCCAGGGGCGAGGGCGAGATGCTCGCGGGCCTGGCCGCCGACGCCGTGGGCATCATCAATGCCGACGACGCCTACGCCGCCTACTGGCGCAGCATCGCGGCGCCGTCCCGCCTGACGACCTTCGGCCTGCACCCGGCGGCCGGCGGCCGCCTGCCCGATTTCACCGCCCGCGACGCCCATCAGGGGATCGAGCGCGGGGAGTTCGTGTCGCGCTTCACCCTGGTGTGCCCGCTCGGCGAGCGCGCGATCGTGCTGAAGGCGGGCGGCGCGCACAACCTCGCGAACGCGCTGTGCGCGGCCGCCGCCGCGGGTGCGGCCGGCGCCTCGCTCGACGAGATCGCCGCCGGCCTCGGCGAATTCCGCCCGGTCGCGGGCCGGCTGCAGCTCAAGGCGGGACTGCGCGGCAGCTGGATCATCGACGACTCCTACAACGCCAATCCGAGTTCGGTGCGCGCCGGACTCGAGGTGCTGCGCACCCTCGGCGGCGCCACCTGGGTGGTGCTCGCGGACATGGCCGAGCTCGGCGAGCACGGTTCGGACAGCCACGCCCACCTCGGCACCTACGCGCGCGATTGCGGCGTGAAGCGCCTGTTCGCCCTCGGGTCCTTGAGCTCGCGCGCGGTGGAGACCTTCGGTCTCGGCGGCGAGTGGTTCGCCGACGTCGACGCGCTGATCCGCCGGCTGAAGGCCGAGGTGGCGCCGGGCGTCACCCTGCTGGTCAAGGGTTCGCGCGTGAACCGGCTGGAGCGCGTCGTGCAGGCGCTGGCCGCGGGCGGCTCGGGCCCCCAGTCACAGGGCGCCGGTCCCATCAAGCGGGCGGGGTAACGAGCATGCTGCTGTATCTGACCGAGTATCTCGCGAAGTTCCACTCCGGCTTCCACGTCTTCCAGTACCTGACGCTGCGCGGCATCCTGGGCGCCATCAGCGGGCTCGCCGTCGGGCTCGCCGTCGGGCCGCGCATGATCGCCTGGCTGGCGCACTACCAG
>JAJXZV010000389.1 GCA_021779875.1 Pseudomonadota bacterium | reverse complement strand
GACGCCGGCGCCCCGTCGGCCGCGACGGCGCGGGCCGCGGCGCGCTGGTACCTCGAGGCGCGCCGCGCGGCATTCGGGGCCTAGCCGGCCGTCATAAATCGCCGCTGCGCACGGTCTACTCCGCGTACCCTTCGTCCACGCAAGGAGACCGCGATGCTGCAGCAAACGACCGTGCGAGCCCCCACGACCGGACACGAACCCGCGCCGATGCGCCTGCTCGAGTCGATGACGCGGGCCTGTGATTCTCTGCGGCCGGCGTTCCAGCTCGCCACCCGCGGATACGTGAGCTGGCAGTTCCTCAAATCCGGCTGGCTCAAGGTCACGAACTGGCCGGGCACGCTCGACCTGTTTCGCGAGGAATACCACGTGCCGGTGTTGTCGCCCCACGCCGCCGCCGTGTCCGGCGCCTTCGCGGAGCTGTTCCTGCCGGTGCTCATCACGCTCGGCATCGGCGGCCGGGTCGGCCCCGCGGGTCTGTTCGTGTTCAACGTCATGGCGGTGGTCTCCTACCGGCAGGTGCTGCTCGCCGAGGGCGCCGAAGCCGCGCTGGCCCAGCACGTGCTGTGGGGCTTCATGCTTGCGACCCTGGTCGTGTTCGGCAACGGCCCGTGGTCGCTCGACCGCCTGTTCAGGCGCCGACCTTGAGGGTCGCCGCACGGGCTTCGGGCCCGAGCGCGGTGAGGGCGACCAGTGCGACCACCACCACGGCGATGGTCACCCAGAGCACCGAGGCGTAGTCGCCGCCGCGCGCCTCGGCGAGGCCCGCCTGCAGCGGGCCCATCTTGGACATGGCGAGATTGCCCAGCTGGTAGGCGAATCCCGGCAGGATGGCGCGCACCGTCGGCGGCGACAGCTCGTTCAGATGGGCCGGTACGATGCCCCAGGCGCCCTGGACCATGAACTGCATCAGGAAGCCGCCCACCGCCAGCATCGGGGCCGACTGGGCGTGCACCCACAACGGCAGCACCGGCAGGGCGAGCAGAGCGGCCAGCACGATGGCCCGCCGGCGGCCGATCCGCTCCGACAGGGCGCCGCAGACCATGCCGCCGAGCAGGGCGCCCACGTTCATGACGATGGCGATGTTGCCGGTCACCTTGGCCGAGAAGCCCCGCTGGGATTGCAGGAAGGTGGGATACAGATCCTGGGAGCCGTGCGAGAAGGCGTTGAAGCAGGCCATCAGCGCGACCAGGAACAGCAGGGTGGGGAAGTAGCCGCGCACCGCGAGCCACATCTCGCCCACCGAGGCGCGCGCCTGCGACGCCCCGGCGATCCACGCGGGCGACTCCTCGACCGAGCGGCGGATGTACAGCACCAGCAGGGCGGGGGCGGCGCCGATGACGAACATGCCGCGCCAGCCCACGTGCACGAACACGTATCCGAACACCACGGAGGCGAGCAGGTAGCCGATGGCATAGCCCTCCTGCAGCAGCCCCGAGAAGAAGCCGCGCCCGCGGGCGGGCAGCGACTCGAGCGCGAGCGCCGCGCCCACGCCCCACTCGCCGCCCATCGCGAATCCGAACAGGGCGCGCAGCGCGAGCAGGGTCTCGAGGTTGGGTGCGAAGGCGCTGGCCAGTTCCACCGACGAGTAGCTGATGATGTTGAGCATCAGCACCGGACGGCGGCCGTAGCGCTCGGCCAGCCAGCCGAACACGAGGGCGCCGAGCGGACGGAAGGCGAGGGTGAGGAAGATGCCCTGGGAGACCGCGTGCACGTCGGCGTGGAATTCGGCGCCGATGGAGCGCAGGCAGAAGACGAAGATGAAGAAATCGAACGCGTCCAGCGACCAGCCGCCGAGCGAGGCGAAGAACGCGTTGCGCTGAGCGCGCGTCAGCGATGCGAAATAGCCGGGCATGCGATCAGATTAGCACGGCAGCGCGCGCAGCACGTCGCGCCAGCTGACGATGCCGATCGGCTTGCCGGCCGCGTCGATCACCGGAATGCACGAGATGTCGTGGGACAGGAGCAGCCGAACCGCGTCCGCGACGGCCGCCTCCGGCCCGAGCGTGATCGGATCGCGCGACATCACCTGATGAGCGCGCTTGTTGAGCGTCGCCGCGTCCCGCGCGGTCTCCGACAGCGTGCCGACGTACGGGCTCAGGGCCCGCAGCAGATCGCGATCCGAGATCACGCCGTGCAGCCGGCCCCGCTCCACCACCAGCAGGTGATGGAACTTCGCGGCGTCGAAGATCTCCTTGACGGCCGCAAGCGCATCGTCGTACTCGACGGTCACGAGGCGCGTCGACATGATCTCGCGCAGGATCACGGCGCATCGGCCCATTCGGGGAAGGCGTTGAGCGCGTCCACGTAGTTGTGAATGACGTCGGTGTGCGCGTCCTCCTGCCAGCCGATGGGCGCCGCGGTCTTGTGCAGGTCGCGGGGCCTGCCCTCGGCGTCGATCGAGTACAGCGTGAAGTTCAGGGCCTCGCGCGCCTCGGCCGCGGCGGCGCGGTCCCCGCGCGCGCGCGCGTACAGCGCGAGCACGGCGCCGTAGGTCGAGTTGATGCCGCCCCAGGCGTTCGGATCCTCGTCCTGCTCGTGACAGACGGTGACGCCGAACTCCCGGTGCGTGAACGTGCGCCGGACGAAGTCGACCAGCAGTCCGGCCATCGCGAGCCAGTCCGGATCGAGCGCCTCGCGGCTCTCGAGCAGGTGGCGCGCGAGATTGAGCGGCGCCCAGGCGGTGCGGTTGTCCGGCGTATCGTGGTCCTCGAAGAACTGCGCGAACAGCGCGCCGTCGCCGGCGGCGCTCGGTATCTGCCAGCGCCGCATCCACCGCCACAGGGCGTCGCGCGGCGCCGCGAACTGCCGGTGCCCGTGCGCGAGCAGCGCCTCGTAAAGGCGCAGCACGTAGGTCATGTTGCCGCTCACCGGGCCGCGCCCCTCGCCGGTGCGGTAGTCGACGCGAAACGGCCAGGGCGAGTGCGCCCCGTCGCCCGGCTGCTGATGCGCGGCGAGCACGCTCGCGTTGTGCAGCGCCTGCGCGAGAAAGCGCCCCTCGCCCGTGGCTTCGTACAGGCGCGCGAGCGCATAGCCGGCGATGCCGCCCTTGTCCGGCTCGATCTCGTGCGGCCGGTCGGATTGCGAGCCGCAGTCGGGCGCGAGCGGCAGGCGGTCGCGGTTTCCCGTGGAGCGGGTGAAGCGCGGGTAGCGGCCTTCCGGCGGAGTCAGGGTCTCGCGCACCAGGTACTCGCCCATGGCGCGCGCGGTGTCGAGGTAGGCGGGCTCGCGGCGTCCGTCCCAATCGTGGAACTTGAGGTAGGAGAGGATGCCCATGCCGTTCTGCGTCGCCGGAATGGTGTCGGTGCGCTCGGCGCTCGGCCTCCAGTCGGCGTCCAGGAAGGTCGCGTACACGAAGCGTGGGTAGCCGTGCTCGGACGGGCAGCGCCGGTAGAAGCGCATTTCGAGATCCAGGGCGCGCCGCCACGGGGTCCAAGCGGCCAGGCGGCCGTGCGAATCGAAGCGCAGGCGATGCCCCGCCATGAGGCCATCGGCCGGACGATCACGCATGGTCGCACCCACGGCGCATCATACCTCGCAGCGCCGCATGCGGGTATGCCGCAGGCGCCGGCCGGAATCCGCGTATGGACGCGGCTCCGGGGCGCGCTCCGAATAGGCGCTCGATGCGAGCCAACGTCATCCACAAATCGGGCGGCGAGTTCAAGGTGCCTCCGCACCTCGGCGACTATGCGCGCACCGTGCAGGACTTCTCCTGGGAGGCGATCGCCGCCGAACTCGGGCGCGGACCGGGCGAGGCGTTCAACCTCGGGTGGCTGGCGGTGGAGCGCTGGGTGAGCGCGGGCCGCGGCGGACAGCCGGCGCTTCGCTGCCTCGGCCGCGACGGCCGGATGCGCGTGCTCAGCTACGCCGAGCTCGCCGAGCAATCGCGGCGATTCGCCCACGTGCTGCGCTCCCTGGGCGTCGGCCGCGGTGACCGGGTGTTCCTGCTGCTCGGGCGCACGCCGGAGTTGTTCGCGGCCGCCCTGGGCGCCCTGCGCGAGGGGGCCGTGGTGTCGCCCCTGTTCTCCGCCTTCGGTCCGGACCCGCTGCGCACGCGGCTCGCGCTCGGCGATGCGCGCGTGCTGGTCACCACCGAGGCGCTGTTTCGCCGCCGCGCGGCCGGCGTGGTGGCGGACGTCGCGAGCCTGCGGCACGTCATCGTGGTGCGCGACGCGGACCGATCCGAGGCGCCCCCGGGCACGCTCGATTACGCCGCCCTGATGGCCCGCGCGGATCCCGCGCACGAGGCGGTGCCGACCGCACCCGAGGACCCGGCGCTGCTGCACTTCACCAGCGGCACCACCGGGCGGCCGAAGGGCGCCCTGCACGTGCACGGCGCGGCGCTGATGCACTACATGACGGGCAAGTACGCGCTCGACCTGCATGCCGAGGACGTGTTCTGGTGCACGGCCGATCCCGGCTGGGTCACCGGCACCTCGTACGGCATCCTGGCGCCGCTCCTGCACGGGGTGGTCAGCGTGGTCGACGACGCCGACTTCGACGCCGAACGCTGGTATCGCATCCTCGGCGAGCAGCGCGTGACCGTCTGGTACACCGCGCCCACGGCGATCCGCCTGCTCATGAAGGCGGGCACGGAGGCCGCGCGGCGCCGGCCGCGGCCGGACCTGAGATTCATCGCGAGCGTCGGCGAGCCGCTGAACCCCGAAGCGGTGTGGTGGGGGCTCGAGACGCTGGGCCTGCCGATTCACGACAACTGGTGGCAGACCGAGACCGGCGGCATCGTCATCGGCAACTGCCTCTCCCAGGATGTGAAGCCCGGTTCCATGGGACGGCCCATGCCGGGGCTGCGCACCGCGATCGTGCGCCGCGACGGCGGGCGCGTGGCGGCCGTCGCGGAGCCGGACGTCGAGGGCGAGCTCGCCATCGAGGCCGGCTGGCCCTCGATGTTCCGCGCCTATCTGCACGAGGACGAGCGCTATCGAAAATGCTTCGCCGACGGCTGGTACCTCTCGGGCGATCTCGCGCGCCGCGATCGCGACGGCTACTACTGGTTCGTCGGCCGCGCCGACGACGTCATCAAGTCCTCGGGCCACCTCATCGGGCCCTTCGAGGTCGAGAGCGTGCTGATGGAGGATCCCGCGGTGGCCGAGGCGGGCGTCATCGGTGTGCCGGATGCGACGGTGGGCGAGACGGTCAAGGCGTTCGTATCGCTGAAGACGGGCGTCGCCTGGAGCGAGGAACTGCGCGAGCGCCTGCTCGCGCACGCGCGCCGGCGCCTGGGCGCGGCGATCGCACCGAAACAGATCGCCGTGCTCGAATCGCTGCCGCGCACGCGCAGCGGCAAGATCATGCGGCGCTTGCTGCGCGCGCGCGAGCTCGGCCTGCCCGAAGGCGACACCTCGATGCTCGAGGCGGGCGCATGACGGACGTGCCGTACTCGCGCGAGTTCGCGCTCGACCTGGTGCGCGAGATGCTGCGCATCCGCCGCTTCGAGGAGATTTGCGCCGAACTCTACGGGACGATGAAGATCCGCGGCTTCCTGCACCTGTACATCGGCGAGGAGGCGGTCGCCGTCGGCGTGCTGCGCGCGGCGCAGGCCAAGGACGCGGTCGTCGCGACCTACCGCGAGCACGGCCACGCCCTGGTGCGGGGCATTCCGGCCAAGGTCATCCTCGCCGAGATGTTCGGCAAGGCCTCGGGCTGCTGCCGCGGCCGGGGCGGGTCGATGCACCTGTTCGACGCGGCGACCCGGTTCCACGGCGGCAACGCGATCGTCGGCGGCGGCCTGCCGATCGCGACGGGCCTGGCGCTCGCCGAGCGGATGCTCGCGCGCCAGGGGATCGTGTTCTGCTTCTTCGGCGAGGGCGCGGTCGCCGAGGGCGCGTTCCACGAGTCCATGAACCTCGCGGCGCTGTGGCGCCTGCCGGTGCTGTTCTGCTGCGAGAACAACCTGTACGCGATGGGCACGTCGCTGGCCCGCTCCGAGTCGCAGACCGACCTGTGCGTGAAGGCGGGCAGCTACGGCATGGCGGCCCAGCCGGTGGACGGCATGGACGTGGTCGCGGTGCACGAGGCCGCGAAGAGCGCGGCCGAGGCGGTGCGCGCGGGCGGCGGTCCGAGGTTTCTCGAGTTGCGCACCTATCGCTACCGGGCGCACTCGATGTTCGACCCGGACCTGTATCGCAGCAAGGAGGAGATCGAGGCCTGGAAGAAGCGCGGGCCGCTGCACGGCCTCACCGGGCGCCTGAAGGCCCAGGGATCGATGAGCGAGGAGGACTTCCAGCGGCTCGAGGCCGAGGTGCGCGCCGAGTTCGAGGAGGCGGTGGCATTCGCCGAGGCCGCGCCGCTCGAGCCGGCCGCGGACCTGCTCCGGGACGTGTACACGCCGGCGGGCGGCGCATGAGCGCGCGGCTGTCCTACCGGGAAGCCATGCGCGAGGCGCTGCGCGAGGCGCTGCTGCGCGATTCGCGGGTGTTGCTGATGGGCGAGGACGTCGGCATGTACGGCGGCAGCTACGCGGTGAGCAAGGGCCTGCTCGCCGAGTTCGGCCCCGAGCGCATCCGCGACACGCCGCTGTCCGAACTCGGCTTCGTCGGCGCGGGGATCGGCGCCGCCCTGGGCGGCCTCAGGCCGATCGTCGAGATCATGACGGTCAATTTCAGCCTGCTCGCCCTCGACCCGCTGGTCAATTCGGCGGCGGCGATGCGCCACATGTCGGGCGGTCAGTTCCACGTGCCGATGGTGGTGCGCATGGCGACCGGCGCCGGGCGGCAGCTGGCCGCCCAGCACTCGCACAGCCTCGAGGGCTGGTACGCGCACGTCCCGGGGCTCAAGGTCCTGGCGCCCGCGACGGTCGAGGACGCACGCGACATGCTGTGGCCCGCCGTGCAGGATCCGGATCCGGTCGTGATCTTCGAACACGCGCAGCTGTACAACCTGGAGGCGCAGTACCGGCCGGGGTCGGGGGCCGACATCACGCACGGGCGCGTCCGCCGGCCGGGCCGCGACCTGACGCTGATCACCTTCGGCGGTTCGCTGCCGGCGACCCTGCAGGCCGCCGAGACGCTCGCGGCGGCGGGCATCGAACCGGAGGTCGTGGACCTGCGCGTGCTGCGGCCGCTCGACGAGGCGGTGTTCCTCGAATCGGTGCGTCGCACGCACCGCGCCCTCATCGTCGAGGAGGAGTGGCGCAGCGGCGGATTCGCCGCGGAGATCACCGCGCGCATCATGGAGCAGGCGTTCTTCGATCTGGACGCGCCCGTGCAGCGGGTGTGCAGCGCCGAGGTTCCCATTCCCTACGCCAAGCACCTCGAGGAGGCCGCGCTGCCCCAGCCGGCGGCCATCGTCGCGGCGGCCCGCCGCCTGGTGCGGGGAGAGGCGGCATGATCGAGGTGAAACTGCCCTCGCTGGGGGCGGACATGGACCAGGGCACGCTGCTCGAGTGGAAGGTGGGGCCGGGCGACGTGGTCGCGAAGGGCGACATCCTAGCCGTGGTCGACACGACCAAGGCGGCGCTCGAGGTCGAGTCCTGGCACGCCGGAACCGTGCTCGAGCGCCTGATCGAGCCCGGGCAGACCGTGACGGTCGGCAC
>JAJXZV010000263.1 GCA_021779875.1 Pseudomonadota bacterium | reverse complement strand
ACCTCACCCTCGATGCGGCGGGGCGGCGCCTGTACATCAGCCGCCAGGATCGCGTCGACGTCATGGACACGGCCCTGCGCAAGGTGGTGGGCACGGTGCCCGACACGCAAGGGGTGCACGGAGTGGCGCTCGACGAGGCGCACCATCGGGGCTTCACGAGCAACGGCCGCGCCGACACGGTCAGCGAATTCGATCTGGACAGCCTGCGCGTCACGCGGGTGCTGCCGGTGTCGGGGCACAATCCCGACGCCATCCTGTACGAGCCGGTTCACGGCCGCGTGTTCACCTTCAACGGCCGCAGCCACGACGTCACCGTCCTCGACGCCGGTAGCGGCGCGGTGCTCGCGACCTTGACCGTGCCCGGCAAACCGGAGTTCGCGGTGGACGACGGCGCGGGTCACCTCTATGTCAACATCGAGAGCGAGCCGGGGCAGATGACGGTCATCGACTCCGAGCGGCTCGCGGTCAGCGCGACCTGGCCGCTGCCTGGCTGCGCGGCGCCGACCGGATTGGCGATCGATCGGCGCAGCCGCCGGCTGTTCTCGGTCTGCGACGCCGGCGTGATGGCGGTCACCGACGCCGATTCGGGCAGGGCGGTGGCGCGCGTCAAGATCGGGGACGGCCCGGATGCCGCCGCATTCGATCCCGAGCGCGGCTTGGTGTTCAGCTCGAACGGCGAGGGCACGCTCACGGTGGTGCGCGAGGAATCCGCCGACCGCTATCGCGTCCTCGAGGATCTGCGCACGCAGCGCGGCGCGCGCACGCTGGCGCTCGATGCGCCGGGCAAGCGCCTGTATCTGGTCACCGCCGACTTCGCGCCGGCGCCGGCCGCGGCCGGCGCACCCCGGCCCCGTCCGGCGCCCGTTCCCGACTCGTTCACCGTCCTGGTGGTCGGGCCCGGCTGAGCGCGGCCGGCGATCGTCCGCCCGTGGCCTCGCTGGCGTCCCGCGCCCGGTCGCTGCGCCATCGCGTGGCGCTCGCGCTCTCGGAGCGGATTCGCTGGTCGCGCGGGCCGTACCGGGAGGTCCCGGCCGGCGAACTCGAGGGTCTTACCGCCATGCGCGCGGCGCGGATCGCGGCGCTGCGCGAGCGTCACGGCGTGGCCTTCGAGCGGCGCCTCGGCGCCGCGACCAGCCTGCGCAACTACGAGTACCTGGACCTGCTCGACTGCGCCGCGGCCGCCGGCGTCCCGCTCGGCCGTGCGGGGGGCGCCTTGTGCGACGTGGGCTGCGCGAGTTTCGGGTACGCGGCCGCGCTGCACGCGTTCTTCCGGCCGGAGCGGCTGCTGGGCGTCGACGTCGAGGGGTACCGGTTGCTGCGCGACGGCCGCTCCCGGATCGACCACGCGCGGGGCTATCTGGCGGACCTGCCGGGGGCACGATTCGTGGTCGCCGATTACGCCGACATGCACGAGCCGGCCGACGTGATCACCGCGTGGTTCCCCTTCGTGACCGAGGAGGCGCTGCTCGCGTGGCGCCTGCCGCTGTCGCTCCTGGCGCCCGGGCGCCTGTTCGGCCGGATTCGCGCAAACCTGGCCGCCGGCGGATCGTTCGTCATGGTCAATCACGGCCGGGCGGAGGCGCTCGCGGCCTTCGCGTGGTGCGATGCCGTAGGCCTCATCCGGCAGGGCGACTGGTCCGGCGTGGGTGCCTTCGGCGGATACCGCACCTTGCCGCCGGTGGTCTCGGTGTGGCGGGCCGGCTGACGCCGGCCGGGGCCCCGTTCCGGGGGCGACCCGCCACGCCAAAGGCAAAAACTCGTGCCTTTCAGGGATTTGCGGTATAGTCTGCCCCGGCTCGTGAACGTCCACTTCGTCCGTTTCTGGTCATGGCGCCCTCTAGGCGTCCATTTGGCCATTACACGTAACGCAGGTCTTCCTCGATCCAGGTGGCTGGCGCATCTTAACAACAACGTAGGCGCGTCCGGCCGATAGTTTTTTAGCAGTAGGTATTTCTCACATGACGAAAATGTATGTTGGCAATCTTCCGTTCTCGATGGACGAAGCCGCGGTCCGTGCCCTGTTCGAAAAGCACGGTGCCGTCCAGTCGGTCGCGCTGATCAATGATCGCGAGACCGGCCGGCCCCGTGGTTTCGGCTTCGTCGAAATGGCGAGCGCGGACGCCGCGCGCGCCATGCAGGCGCTGAACGGACAAGATATCCAGGGCCGCGCACTGAAGGTGAACGAGGCTCAGGAGCGCACCGGCGGCGGCGGCGGTGGCGGTGGCGGGTCGCGAGGCCCGAAGCGCTGGTAACGGACTTCACGTCGCCAGCGAACACTGGGGCCGCAGCGATGCGGCCCCAGTCGTTTGCCTAAGACGGCGGCGTTTGCCTATAATCGCGGCCCGCGTCGCGGCGCTCGTTCAAGGTCGAACGACGCGGCGGGGCGGTGCGCGGGGTTGAGTCGGCCCCGCGGCGCGATATCGACGAGTTGACGACCTGGCCGCCGTTCGGCGGGTCGTGTGCGAAAGGGGGCCGACGGTCCCCTTTTTTGTTTGCGTGCCGTTTCGCGGATCGCGCGGGCGGTGCGACCGGAAGGAATCTCGGGAATGCGTGATGCCCTGATGCGCCTGCTGGAGCCGTCGGTCGAGGCGCTCGGTTTCGAACTGGTCGACATCGAGCTCGGCCGTGCCGCGGGCGGAGAGGTGCTGCGCGTGTTCATCGACCGGCCGGCCGGCCCGGATGGGACCGGCGTCACGGTGGATGACTGCGCCCTCGTGAGCCACGCGGTGAGCGAGCGGCTCGAGGTCGAGGATCCGATCAAGGGCCATTACACGCTCGAGGTCTCCTCGCCGGGGTTCGACCGGGTGCTGCGCAAGCGCGAGCACTTCGAGCGTTTCGTGGGCGAGCGGATTTTCGCCGAATTGAAGCTGCCGATGGACGGGCGGCGGCGCTTCGTCGGCACGTTGCAGGCGGTGTCGGGGGACTCGATATCCATGGAAGTGGACGGCAAGCCCTACAGCCTGCCGATGGACAGGATCCAGAAGGCGAGACTGCGGCCTTGAAGTAGCAGTGTCAGGAGTCGGAAGGACATGAACAAAGAAATTTTGATGGCGGTCGACGCGGTCTCCAACGAGAAGGGAGTCGACAAGGAGATCATCTTCGGCGCGCTCGAGGCGGCGCTCGCGTCCGCGACCCGCAAGAAGCACGGCGAGGAGCTCGACATCCGCGTCGCCATCAACCGCAAGACCGGCGACTACGACACCTTCCGCCGCTGGAAGGTTTTCGCCGACGATTCGAAGGAGCTCGAGGTGCCCGAGCGCGAACTGCGCCTCGAGGACGCCCGCGACCTCGACCCGGACGTCGAGCCGGGCGGCTACGTGGAGGAGCCGATGGAGTCGGTGCCGTTCGGGCGCATCCTGGCGCAGACCGCCAAGCAGGTGATCGTGCAGAAGGTGCGCGAGGCCGAACGCGCCCAGGTGGTCGACGCCTACAAGGACCGCGCGGGCACGCTGGTGAGCGGCATCGTCAAGCGCGTGGACCGCAACGGGGTCTACGTCGACCTGGGCGCGAACGCGGAAGGCTTCATCGCGCGCGAGGAGATGATCCCGCGCGAACCCGTGCGGTCGCAGGACCGCATCAAGGCGTTCCTGAAGGAAGTGCGCACGGAACCGCGCGGGCCGCAGCTGTTCCTGTCGCGCACGGCGCCGGAGTTCCTCGTCGAGCTGTTCAAGCTCGAGGTTCCGGAGGTCGGCCAGGGGCTGATCAACATCCTCTCCGCGGCGCGCGATCCGGGCGTGCGCGCCAAGATCGCCGTGCGCAGCAACGATCCGCGCATCGATCCGGTGGGCGCGTGCGTGGGCATGCGCGGATCGCGGGTGCAGGCGGTGTCGAACGAGATCGCCGGGGAGCGCGTGGACATCATCCCCTACGACGAAAATTCGGCCCAGTTCGTCATCAACGCGATGGCGCCGGCCGAGGTCATCTCGATCGTGGTGGACGAGGACTCGCACGCCATGGACATCGCGGTCTCGGAGGACAAGCTCTCCCAGGCCATCGGCCGTGGCGGCCAGAACATCCGCCTGGCGAGCGAGCTCACCGGCTGGGAACTGAACGTGATGAGCGAGTCGCAGGCGGAGGCCAAGAGCGAGACCGAGTCCTCGGCGTTGCGCGAGACCTTCATGAAGCAGCTGGACGTCGACGCCGACGTGGCGAGCATCCTGGTGCAGGAAGGCTTCTCGACCATCGAGGAGATCGCCTACGTGCCGGCGAGCGAGCTGAACGCCATCGAGGAGTTCGACGAGGAGATCGTGAAGGAGCTGCGGACGCGCGCGCGCGACGTGCTGCTCACCCAGGCGATCGCGACCGAGGAATCGATCGACGGCACCGAGCCCACGGCGGATCTGATCGAGCTCACCGGCGAGGACCTCGCGAAGACCCTGGCGGGCAAGGGCGTGCGCACGCGTGACGACCTGGCCGACCTCGCGGTGGACGAGCTCGTCGAGATCGGCGGCATGGACGAGAAGATGGCCGCGCAGCTGATCATGGAAGCGCGCAAGCATTGGTTCGAGGAAGAGGCGAAGGCGTAGGAGCAGTAGTAATGGCAGATGTAACCGTCGCGCAATTCGCCGAGGTGTTGAAGGTGCCCGTCGATCGGCTGCTCCAGCAGCTCGATCAGGCCGGCATCAAGGTGGGCAGTCCGCAGGACATGATCAGCGAGGAGGCGAAGCACGAGCTGCTCACGCACCTGCGGCGCAGCCATGGCCGCGAAGACCCCCAGGCCGACGCCGCGCCGCGCAAGATCACCTTGCGCCGCAAGTCGCAGTCGGAGTTGAAGCTCGCGAGCCCGCAGGGCCGTGCGCGCACGGTCAACGTGGAGGTGCGCAGCAAGCGCACCTACGTGAAGCGTGAGGTGCTCGAGGACCAGGCCCGGCAGCAGCAGGAGGAGCTCGACCGCCAGCGCGAGTCGGAGGAGCTCGCCCGCGCCGCGCTGGAGCGGGCGGAGAGCGAGCGGCTCGAGCGTGAGCGCGCCGAGCGCGAGCGCATGGAGGAGGAGAGCCGCCGCCGCACCGACGAGGAAAATCGCAAGCGAAGCGCCGAAGAGGAGGCGCGGCGCCAGGCCGAGACGCAGGCGCGCGAGGCGGCCGAGCGCGAGCGCAAGGCGGCCGCCGCCAAGGTGGCGAAGCCGGCGCGCGAGACCACCGAGGACAAGACCACGCGCTACGGACGGCAGGAGCTGCACATCGCCGGCGACGTCAGCTCGCGCCACAAGAAGAAGAGCAAGGCCCGGGACGGCCGCCGCCGCGCCGTCGGCGAGGTCGACGGGAAGCAGCATGGGTTTGAGATGCCGACCGCGCGCGTGGTGCGCGAGGTGGCGATCGGCGAGGCCATGACCGTCGGCGAGCTGGCGCAGAAGATGGCGGTGAAGGCCACCGAAGTGATCAAGATCATGATGAACATGGGTGTGATGGCCACCATCAACCAGACCATCGACCAGGACACCGCGGTGCTGGTGGTGGAGGAGATGGGCCACACGCCGGTACTGCGCAAGGACAACGTCATCGAGGAGAGCCTGCAGGGCGAAGCCGAAGTCACGCACGAGGCGCTGCAGCGGCCGCCGGTGGTCACGGTCATGGGCCACGTCGACCACGGCAAGACCTCGCTCCTAGACTACATCCGCCGCACCAAGGTCGCCGCGGGCGAGGCGGGCGGCATCACCCAGCACATCGGCGCATACCACGTCGAGACCTCGAAGGGCATGGTCACCTTCCTCGACACGCCGGGCCACGCGGCCTTCACCTCGATGCGCGCCCGCGGCGCCCAGGTGACCGACATCATCGTGCTGGTGGTGGCCGCCGACGACGGCGTCATGCCGCAGACCATCGAGGCCATCAAGCACGCGCAGGCGGCGCAGGTGCCGATCGTGGTGGCGCTGAACAAGATCGACAAGCCCGAGGCGGATGCCGAGAAGGTCAAGCAGGAGCTCACCAAGTACGGCGTCATTCCCGAGGAATGGGGCGGCGAGAACATCTTCGTGCCGGTCTCGGCGCGCACCGGCCAGGGGGTCGATCAGCTGCTCGACAGCATCCTCCTGCAGTCCGAGGTGCTCGAGCTGAAGGCGCCGGTCGAGGGCCTCGCGGCCGGGTTCGTGATCGAATCGAGCCTCGAGAAGGGCCGCGGCGCGGTCGCCACGGTCCTGGTGCTGCGCGGCACGCTCAAGCTCGGCGATCCGCTGCTCATCGGCCAGGAGTTCGGGCGCGTGCGCGCGCTGTTCGACGAGGCCGGCCGGCCGATCGAATCGGCGGGTCCGTCCATTCCGGTGGTGGTGCTCGGCCTCTCCGGGGCGCCCAACGCGGGCGACGAGCTGCTGGTGGTCGAGAGCGAGCGCAAGGCGCGTGAAGTGGCCATGCACCGCCAGGCGAAGTCGCGCGACGTCAAGCTCGCCAAGCAGAGCGCGAACATGCAGGACGTGTTCTCCACCATGGGCGAGGCGAAGGCCGACCTGGTGCGGATCCTGGTCAAGGCGGACGTTCAGGGCAGCGTCGAGGCGCTGCGCGACGCGCTCGTCGCGATGTCCACCAGCGAGGTGGGCGTCAACATCGTGTCCTCGGGCGTCGGCGGACTGACCGAATCGGACGTGACCCTCGCGGCCGCGTCCAAGGCGCGCATCATTGCGTTCAACGTGCGCGGCGACGCGGCCGCGCGCGCCGCGATCAAGGATCACGGCGTCGACGTGCGCTACTACAGCATCATCTACGAGGCCATCGACGACGTGCGCGCGGTGCTCACCGGCATGCTCTCGCCCGAGGTCAAGGAGCAGATCGTCGGACTCGCCGAGGTGCGCAGCGTGTTCCGCTCCAGCAAGTTCGGCACGGTCGCCGGCTGCATGGTCATCGACGGCTACGTGCGCCGCAATTTCCCGATCCGGGTTCTGCGCAACAACGTGGTGATCTTCGAGGGCGCGCTCGAGTCGCTGAAGCGCTTCAAGGACGACGTCAACGAGGTGCGCGCCGGCACCGAATGCGGCATCGGCGTGAAGAACTACAACGACGTGCGCGAGGGCGATCAGATCGAGTGCTACTCGCGGGTGGAGGTGGCGCGCACGCTGTGACGGCGCGCCGCGCTCCCGCATGGCCACGCAGAATCCCCGTGCCCGGCGCCTCGCGGAGCAGATCCAGCGCGAGCTGACCGAGATCGTGCGGCGCGAGATCCGGGACGAGCGGGTCGGCAACATCACGATCACGCACGTGGACGTGACCGGGGATCTGCGCACGGCGAAGGTGCAGTACCTGGTGTTCGGCAAACAGGGCGCCGATCCGCGCGTGCAGCGCGGTCTCGAGAGCGCGAGCGGATTCCTGCGCAACGCCCTGTCGCGGGCGTTGATGATCCGCCACACCCCGACGCTCACGTTCGAGCTCGACACTTCGATCGAGCGGGGCGTGCGCCTCACCCAGCTGATCGACGCGGCGAACAAGCCCGGCAGCGGCGACTAACCGTGCCGGCCGAAGTGCACGGCATCCTGCTGCTGGACAAGCCGCTGCAGGCGAGTTCGGCCGGGGCGGTGGCGCGGGTGAAGCGCCTCTTCCAGGCGCACAAGGCCGGGCACACCGGTTCGC
>JAJXZV010000079.1 GCA_021779875.1 Pseudomonadota bacterium | reverse complement strand
GCGGCTCTCGTCCACCACCTCGAGACGCGCCGGGCCGAAGCGCTCCTCGAGCCGCCGCCGAATCTGCTCGGCGCGGCTCACGCCGAGGCTCCGGCGCTGCGGCCCGAGAGCCAGAGGACCTGCGGGATCATGAACAGCATCATGGCCGCACCGATGCCGAACAGCTTGAAGTTCACCCACGCGTTCTCGCTGAAATGGCGTGCGACGTACAGGTTCGCGGCCGCCAGCAGGGCGAACCAGCCGCTCCAGGCGACGTTCAGCCGGGTCCAGGCCCCCGCCGACACGGCGAGCGGCTGATCGAACACCGACTCGAGCAGGCGCTGGGCCAGGGGTCGGCGGCCGAGCAGGCTGCTGCCCAGGAAGGCGGCGGCGGTCAGACCGAGCAGCACCGTGGGTTTCAACTGGATGAAGCGCGCATCGTGCAGCAGCAAGGTCGCGCTGCCGAGCGCCAGCGCCAGGCCCAGGGTGATCAGGTGCATGATCTTGAACCGCCCGGTCCGCAGGCGATGCCAGAGGAGCGGCACGCAGCAGGCGAGCATCAGCGCCGCCGTGGCCCAATACATGCCGAAGAGCTTGAAGGACAAGAAGAAAATGATCAACGGAGACCATTCGACGAGCAGTTCCATCCGCGTATCATAGCCGACCTCGATGGCCATCTACCTGCAACTGCACCCGATCTCGCCGCAGCAGCGCTACATCCGCCAGGCCGTGCAGGTGCTGCGCGACGGCGGCGTGATCGTCTACCCGACGGACTCGTGCTACGCGCTCGGCTGCCACATCGGCGACAAGAACGCGCTCGAGCGCATCCGCCAGATCCGCCGCGCCGACCGGCACCACCACTTCACCCTCGTGTGCCGGGATCTGGGCGACGTCGGCAAGTACGCGCTGGTGGAGAACTGGCAATACCGGCTGTTGCGGGCGCACACGCCGGGACCGTACACCTTCCTGCTGAAGGCCTCGCGCGAGACCCCGCGGCGCCTGAAGCACGAGCGCCGCGGCACCATCGGGCTGCGGGTGCCGGACCATCCGGTCACGGCGCTGCTGCTGGCGGAGCTCGGCGAGCCGATCATGAGTTCGACCCTGTTGCTGCCGGGCGAGGAACTGCCGCTCACGGACGCCCAGGAGATCCATCACCGGCTCGGGCACAGCGTCGACCTGGTGCTCGACGGCGGCACCTGCGGATTGATCCCCACGTCGGTCATCGATCTGTCCGGGGATCACGCGGTGGTGGTGCGCGCGGGCCGCGGCGATGTGAGCCCCTTTGCATCGGCGGCATCCGTATAATGCGGATCGGGCCTGAGGCCCGTTCTCGAATTAGTTTTAAATAACGAGTATAACACTTGGATTTGACAGATTTTTTGCTCAAGGTGTCCATCTGGGCGATCCCCGTCCTGTTCGCGATCACCCTGCACGAGGTCGCGCACGGCTGGGTGGCCCGGTACTTCGGCGACCGGACCGCGGAGCTGCTCGGGCGCTTGAGCCTCAATCCGCTGCGCCACATCGATCCGGTCGGCACGCTCATCGTGCCGGCCGTGCTGCTCGCCTTCGGCGGCCCGCTGATCGGCTGGGCGCGGCCGGTGCCGATTTCGGAGCGAGCCCTGCGCAATCCCCGCCGCTCGATGATCCTGGTGGCGCTCGCGGGACCCGCCGCCAATCTCGTCATGGCGGGCGCCTGGTGCGCCGTGCTCGGCCTCATCGCGCGGGTGCAGATCAACGAGACCTTGGTGCACTGGATCGCGCTGATGGCGCAGGCCGGCATCGTGATGAACGTGATCCTGGCGGTGTTCAACCTGCTGCCGATCCCGCCGCTCGACGGCGGCCGGGTGCTGCTCGGCCTGGTGCCGGCGCCGCTCGCCGGCCGGCTCGCGAAGATCGAGCCGATCGGGATCTTCCTGGTGCTCGGATTGTCCGCCCTGCGCCTGCTCGACTGGCTGTTCGAGCCGGCCCTGCGCTTGATCGGACGGCTCATCCCGGTGCTGCTCGGGACGCCCGCATGAGCAGCGTCGTCCAGAACCGGCGGGTGCTGTCGGGCATGCGGCCGACCGGGCAGCTGCACCTCGGCAATTACCACGGGGCGCTCAAGAACTGGATCGAGCTGCAGTATCAATACGAGTGCTTCTTCTTCATCGCCGACTGGCACGCGCTCACCACCGGCTACGAGGACAACTCGCGGCTCGAGGAATACGTGTGGACCATGGCGATCGACTGGCTGGCGGCGGGCCTGAATCCCGGCGTGGCGACGATCTTCATCCAGTCGCGCGTGCCCGAGCACGCCGAGCTGCACCTGCTGCTGTCCATGATCACCCCGCTCGGGTGGCTCGAGCGCGTGCCGACCTACAAGGACCAACAGGCCCAGCTCGCCAGCCGCGACCTGTCGACCTATGGGTTCCTCGGCTACCCGCTGCTGCAGAGCGCGGACATCCTGCTGTACCGCTCGCAGTATGTGCCGGTGGGCGAGGACCAGGTCGCGCACGTCGAGATCACGCGGGAGATCGCGCGCCGCTTCAACCACCTGTACGGACGTGAGCCCGATTTCGAGCGCAAGGTCGAGAAGGCGATCAAGAGCCTGGGGTCGCGCAATGCCGCCCTGTACCGCACGCTGCGCAAGGAGTACCAGGAAGCGGGCGACGACGAGGCGCTCGCCAAGGCACGCGCCATGATCGAGTCGAACGCGCGCCTCACGGTCGCCGACCGCGACCGGCTGTTCGGCTTCATCGAGGGCACCGGCATCGCGATCCTGCCCGAACCCGAGGTGCTGCTCACCGCGACGCCCAAGGTGCCCGGCCTCGACGGACGCAAGATGTCGAAGTCGTACGGCAACACCATCGGGCTGCGCGAGGATCCTGAGTCGGTGGCGAAGAAGCTGAAGACCATGCAGACCGACCCGGCGCGCGTGCGCCGCAGCGATGCCGGCGATCCGGAGAAGTGCCCGGTCTGGGACCTGCACCGGGTGTACTCGGGCGCCGAGGTGCAATCCTGGGTGCAGCAGGGCTGCCGCAGCGCGGGAATCGGCTGCCTCGAGTGCAAGGCGCCGCTGATCGACAAGGTGGTGGAGGAGATCTCGGCCATCGCCAAGCGCGCGCAGGAGTACGAGGACAATCCGGACCTGGTGCGCGGGATCATCGCGGACGGCTGCGAGCGCGCGCGGGCCGCGGCGCGCGAGACGCTCGAGGCGGTGCGCCAGGCCATGTCGATGAATTACCGATGAAGCCCGAGCTCACGCCGATCCCGCACGGCGCGGCGCCGGCGCAGGCGGAAATGCCGTTCGCGGTGGTCGAGGGGCAGCCGGTCACCATCATGCCGCGGGACCTGTACATCCCGCCGCAGGCGCTCGAGGTGTTCCTCGAGGCCTTCGAGGGCCCGCTCGACATGCTGCTGTACCTGATCCGGCGGCAGAACCTAGACATTCTGGACATTCCGATCGCCGAGATCACGCGCCAGTACATGCGCTACATCGAGCTCATGCAGGTGCTGCAGCTCGAACTCGCGGGCGAGTATCTGCTGATGGCGGCCACCCTCGCGGAGGTCAAGTCGCGCATGCTGCTGCCCCGGCCGGAGACGCCGGCGGCGGGCGGCGAGGACGCCGACCCGCGCGCCGAGCTCGTGCGCCGCCTGCAGGAGTACGAGCGCTTCAAGCGCGCCGCCGAGGGCATCGACCGGCTCGCGCGGCTCGAGCGCGACACCTGGGTGGCGTCGGCGGAGCTCACCGACCGCAAGGTGGTGCGCATCCCTCCGCAGGTGACCCTGCAGGAGATGTTGATCGCCTTCCAGGAGGTATTGGCGCGCAGCGACATGTTCGCGCATCATCACGTGCAGCGCGAAGCCCTGTCCGTGCGCCAGCGTATGACCGACGTGCTGTCCTCGCTGACGGCCGAGTCGTTCATGGATTTCACGCGCCTGTTCCGGCCCGAGGAGGGCCGCCGCGGCGTCACCGTCACCTTCATCGCCGTGCTGGAGCTGATGCGCGAGGGCCTGATCGAGATCGCCCAGGCCGAACCCTATGCGCCGCTGCACGTGCGCCTTGGCAGCGCGGCGCGGAACCTGGCGCTGGCCGCCGAGGGCGGCGCGGCCAACGAGGAAATGACGAGCACTTAAATGAACGAGCATTACGTACGCAATGTGATCGAAGCGGCCCTGCTCGCGGCCGGCCGGCCGCTCGCGGTGGACGAACTGGTCGCGGTGTTCGACGAGCGCGACGAGGCGAAGGCCGACGAGGTGCGCGCCGCGCTCGCCGCGCTCGCCGCCGAGTACGAGCCGCGAGGCATCGAACTCGTGGAGGTCGCGAGCGGCTTTCGCATCCAGATCAGGCCCGCGATCGCGCCGCCGGTGTCGAGGCTGTGGCAGGAACGGCCGGCCAAGTACTCGCGCGCGCTGCTCGAGACGCTGGCCCTGGTCGCCTACCGCCAGCCCATCACGCGCGGCGAGATCGAGCAGATCCGCGGCGTCTCGGTCAATCCGAACATCGTCAAGACGCTGCTCGAGCGCAATTGGATCCGGGTCGTCGGCCAGCGCGACGTGCCCGGCAGGCCGGAGCTGCTCGGCACGACCCGCGAGTTCCTGGATTACTTCGGACTGAGGAGGCTCGACGATCTGCCGACGCTGGCGCAGCTCAAGGAACTCGAGAACCTGCGCGTGCAGCTGACGCTGCCCGGGGCCGAACCGATCCTGCCCGCGGGCGAGAGCGAGCGCGCGGGCGCGGGCGAGGGCGAGGGCGCGGGCGAGGCTGAGGGCGCGGACGTCGGCGCGGACGCCGGCGCGGACGCCGGCGAGGGCGCGGCGGAAACGGTCGGCGACCCGGCCTGATGGCGCGGCCGCCACGACCGCGCCAGCCGCGCAAGCGGACGGCCCCGGCGGCCCCCGCGGCCCCGGCTCAGCGGATCCAGAAGGTGCTCGCGGCCTCCGGGGTCGGTTCGCGCCGCGAGGTGGAGCGCTGGATCCGCGAGGGGCGGCTGCTCATCGACGGCGCGGTGCCGGATCTCGGGCACAAGCTCAGGCCCGAGGATCGCGTGACGCTCGACGGCCGTCCGGTGCGCGTGCGCGCGCCGGAGGGCCAGACGCCCCGGGTGCTGCTCTACAACCGCTCGCCGGGCGAGGCGCTCGATCTGAAGGCGGCCACCTCGCGCGCCGCGGAGCGGTTCAACCTGCGGCGGGCTTCGGGCCGTTGGCTCGCCATCCAGCCGCTGCCGCCGGTGGACGGCGGCTTGGAGGTGCTCACCGACGACGGGGAGTGGGCGCACCGGGTGTCGCGCGGCGCGCACGCGCTCACGGTGGACTACGTGCTGCGCATGCGCGGGCCGTTGACCGAGGCGGCCGTGGAGGAGTTTCGCGCGGCCACCGACTGCGAGGGCGAACCGATGAGCATCCTCGAGGCGGCGGCGCAATTCGGCGAGGGCGCCAACCACTGGTTGAACGTCACCGTGCGCGCCACGCGGTCGGCGCTGGTGAGGCACTGGTGGGCGGCGCGCGGCATGATCGTCAGCCGCCTGATGCGGGTTCGCTTCGGGCCGGTGCACCTCACGCGCGAGCTGCCGCGCGGGCATTCACGCGCGATGACGCCGGCCGAACGCCACGCCCTGGACAACGAGGTCGAGGCGGCGCTGGCACGTCCTCACGGGCCGCGGGACCCCGAGGAGTCGAGCAGTTCCTTGAGATAGTTCTGCCAGATGGCCGCCCAGGTGTGCGTGCCGTGGCCGTGCGTCTCGGTCGAGGCCGGCAGCAGCACGAAGCGGCCGTGCGGCAGACGCTTGACCTCGCGCTGCGCGATGTCGAGCTCGGGCGGATTGATGAAATCGTCCGCGGAATTCACCCACATCACCGGCGCGGCGATCTTCTCGAGATCGCCCGAGGGGTCGTAGTCGCGCGACGCGTCGATCTGATGATAGAGATCGTTGGCGTCCAGCGCCGACAATTCACGCTGCATGTACTTGGCGACGAATTCGTCGGCGGCCTGCGCGGTCGGCAGCGAGGCCTGGAAGGCGAGCGGCGCGCTGCCGGCGATCAGCAGCATGCCGGCCGCGGTGCGCAGCGCGCGCGTCGGCTCCGCCTTGTAGTCGCCGCCCTGCCAGTCCGGATCGGCCTTGATCGCCTCCAGGATCAGGTCGCGCCAGACGCGGTTGCGGCCGGCGATGGGCACGGGCAGGCAGGCGAGCGGCATCAGTGCGTCGACGAAGTCCGGATGGCTCTCGCCCCACATGAAGGTCTGCATGCAGCCCATCGAGGTGCCCATCACCAGCCGCAGGTGATCCACTTTGAGCCACTCGGTGACCAGCGCGTACTGCGCGGCGACCATGTCGGCGTAAGCGTACCTGGGGAAGCGCGCGTGCAGGCCGTCGCTCGGCTTGCTCGAGTCGCCGTGGCCGATGCCGTCGGGCAGGATGATGAAATACCGGCGCGTGTCGAGCAGCCGGCCCGGGCCGAACAGCACGCCGGCGAACTTGTCCTGCAGGAAGCTGTGGCCCGAGCCGCCGGTGCCGTGCAGGATCAGCACGGCGTTGTCCACGCGGCCGGCCGGGTCGCGGTGCGGCTTGCCGAGGACGGTGTAGTGCAGCCGCAGCTCAGGCAGGCTCTCGCCCGAGGCGAAACTGAAATTGCGGACGACGTACTCGCCCTCGGCCGGCTCGCTCGCATCGGCGAGCGCGGCGCCGCCCGCGAACACCGCGGCGAGCGCGGCCAACGCGGCCCACGTGCACAGGTTCTTCATGGATCGTGCTCCCTTCTCGGACATCACTGGGCCTCGTAGTGGCCGTCGGCCGCGTCGCGGCCCGCCTCGCTCAACAGATAGAGGAACGCGCCGCACACGTCCGCCGGCGCCGGCACCGTCTTGGGATCCTCGCCGGGGTAGGCCGCAGCGCGCATCGGCGTGCGCATCTTGCCGGGGTCCACGCCGTACACGCGGACGTTCCGTTCGCCCTCGAGCTCCTGAGACCACAGTTCGCGCGTGGCTTCCAGGCCCGACTTGGACACGGCGTAGGCCCCCCAGAACGGCCGAGGGTGGGTCACCACGCCGCTGCTCACGAAGATCATGGCGGCGTCGGCCGATTTGCGCAACGAGGGCAGCAGGACCTGGGTGAGGATGAACGGCACGGTCAGATTCACGTGCAGCACCTTGCACCAGGTCGGCACGTCGTACTGCTCGAGCGGCGTGCGGTCGCCGAGCATGGCCGCGGCGTGCACCAGGCCGTCGAGCCGGCCGAACTCGCGTTCGATCGTCGAGGCGAGCGCGTCGTAGTCGACCGCGGTGGCCGTGGCGAGGTCGAATTTGGCGATGGCCGGCTGGGGCCCGCCGGCGGCGACGATTTCGTCGTAGACGCGGTCGAGCTTCGCGCCGTTGCGCCCGCAGAGCGCGACGGTCGCCCCCGCGCGCGCGCATTCGAGCGCGAGCGCGCGGCCGAGGCCGCCGCTCGCGCCGGTGATCAGGATGACCCGGCCGGCGAGCGAGAAGGACCGGCCGTTGAACTGCTGCAAAGAGGACATGGGGACTCCGGGTGACTATCGGGCGGCAATCAGGGCGTGACGCGCGGTGCGCCACGCGAGCAGGAGGTCGCGGATTCGAAAGACGTCGCGCGCGGGCGGCGCGCCTTCCTAGAGCCGGCGCCGGGCGAGCGCGGCGAGCACCAGCAGGTGCCGCTGCCCCGGGCGGTCCCCGGCCGGCAGCAGGCG
>JAJXZV010000201.1 GCA_021779875.1 Pseudomonadota bacterium | reverse complement strand
GCGACGATCGCCTCGATGCCGCGGCCGGCCGCGATGCGCACCTCGCTCGCCGCGCCTGCCGCCCCGATGCCGGCGAAGGCGCGCGCGATCGGATGCTCCGAGTGGCGTTCGAGCGCCGCCGCCGTCGCCAGACAGTCCTCGATCCGCACACCGCCGCGCGCCGGCACGGCGCGCGCGATGACCGGTTCGCCGCGCGTCAGCGTGCCGGTCTTGTCGAACATCACCCGGTCGGCGCGCGCCAGGATCTCGATGGCTCGGCCACGCGTGATCAGAAGGCCGCCGCGCGCCAGACGCGCCGACCCGGCGGCGAGCGCCGCGGGGGTCGCGAGCGACAGCGCGCAGGGACAGGTGACCACGAGCACGGCGAGCACGGTGGCAAAGGCGCGCCCCGCATCCGCGTGCAGCCAGTACAGGCCGACGGCCGCCGCGAGCAGCAGCACGCCGCCGACGAACCAGGCGGCGATCCCGTCGGCGACGTCGGCGATGCGCGGACGACTCGCCTGGGCGCGCTCGAGCAGGCGAGACACGGCGGCGAGCGTCGAGTCCTGCCCGACCCGCCGGACCTCGAGGTCCATCACGCTCGTCAGGTTGAGCGTGCCGGCGATCAGCGGATCGCCCACCGCCTTGGCCCGCGGAGCCGACTCGCCCGTGAGCAGCGACTCGTCGACCTCGGCGCCGCCGGCGAGCACCACGCCGTCGGCCGGTATGCGCTCGCCGGCCAGGACGCGCACCCGGTCGCCCGCGACCAGCTCGTCCGGGGTCACCCGCTCCGTGGCGACGCCGTCCGCCGCGACTTTCAGCGCGCCGTCGGGCAGCAGGCGCGCCAGCGCGTCGTGCTGGAGACCGGCGCGGTGCCGGAGCGACATCTCGATGTAGCGGCCGAGGGAGAGCAGGAAGGTGAACATCACCGCCGAGTCGAAACATACCTGCCCGCGACCGCGCAGCGTCGCGACGACGCTGAAGGCGTAGGCGGCCCCGATCGACAGCGCGACCGGCAGGTCCATGCCGAGCGTGCGGGCGCGCAGCCCCCGCCACGCCGCCGCGAAGAACGGCCAGCCCGCGTACAGCACCACCGGCGTCGAGACCAACAGGCTCACCCAGCGCAGCAGCTGCTCGAGGTCCGGGGCGATGCCATCCATGGCCCCGGCGTAGAGCGACACCGCGTAGGTCATCACCTGCATCATGCCGAAGCCGGCCACGCCCAGGCGCTTCAAGGCGGCGCGCCGCTCGATCAACCAGTCCGGCCCCTGCCCCGTGAAGCCCAGGGGCTGCGGACGGTACCCGAGCCGCTCCACGTGGCCGAGCAGCGTGCCGAAGGGCACCGCGGCGGCATCGAACACCGCTTCCGCGCGTGCACTGCCGGGATTGACGTGGATGTCGCGCACCCCCTCGACGCGCCGCAGACTGTTCTCGATCAGCCAGGCGCAGGCCGCGCAGTGCAGCCCGTCGATCCGCAGGCTGGCCTCGGTGAGCCCGTCGCCGCGCCCGTGGGTGTAGCGGCGCAACGCCTGCGCCCGGTCGTACACCGACCAGTCGCGCCCGCCGGCCGGCGCGGGCCCCGGTGCCGGCAGCCTGAACGCGTAGTAGCGGCCCAGTCCCTGGCCGAGGATCAGGCGCGCCGCCGCCTCGCAGCCCGTGCAGCACAGCGGCCGCGCGTTGCCCTCGATCTCGATCCAGCACGGCACCGCGCCGGCGATCGGCGCGCCGCAGTGGAAGCAGGGCTCGGTCGCGGCCGCGTCCACGGCGGCCTCACAGCGACGCGTCGGCGTGTTCCAGCACCACGTCGTTCGTGTGCACGGCGAGATAGGCGCTGACCAGGCTGCCGATCACGGCGCTCGACAGCATGCCGATCACGATCCAGGGCCACAGGTGGCGGTACCAGGCGACGGTCGAATTCATGGGGTTCTCCGGCGTTCTCATGAAGGTCCTATGAAACGGGTCCGCTCGGTGCGTTCGATCCGCGGCTCGTCGAGCGCCACGATGTGCAGCGTGATGGCGTGCACGCCGTGCGCCTCCTCGCTCGGGGCCTGAAGGCGCACGGGCACCGATCCGACCGTGCCCGATGCCACCTCGACGGCCGAGGACGGCTCGACCAGCGTCAATCCCTCGAGGCCGCGGACCTCCAACCGGTACCGGTGGGCGTGCTCGTCCTCGTTGATGACCTTCAGGGTGTAGGCGTTCTCGATCCGATCGCCGTGCACCTCGCGGTACAAGGCATTGCGGTCGCGGATCACGTCGAGCAGAAGCGGGGTGCGTATAGCCAGCGAATAGACGATCGCACCCGCGGCCAGCGCCAAGATCGCGCCGTAGACGAACAGCCGCGGGCGCGCCTTGTGCGTCGGGCGGCCCATCATCGAGTTCTCGGTGGTGTAACGCACCAGCCCGCGCGGCGACTGCATCTTGTCCATCACGTCGTCGCAGGCGTCGACGCAGGCGGCGCATGCGATGCACTCGTACTGCAGCCCCTTGCGGATGTCGATTCCGGTGGGACAGACCTGCACGCACAACGTGCAATCGATGCAGTCGCCGAGACCCAGCGTGCCCGGATCGGTGCCGCGCCGCCGCGCTCCGCGCGGCTCCCCGCGCGCCGGATCGTAGGCGATGATCAAGGTGTCCTCGTCGAACATCACGCTCTGGAAGCGCGCGTACGGGCACATGTACTTGCAGACCTGTTCGCGCAGGAATCCGGCATTGCCGTAGGTGGCCAGCGAGTACAGGAAGATCCAGAAGATCGCCCAGGGACCGAGCGAGGCGTCCAGTATCTGCGCGGCGATCGAGCGAATGGGCGTGAAGTAGCCGACGAAGGTGAATCCCGTGTAGACCGCGAGGGTCACCCAGAGGACCTGCTTGGCGGCCTTGCGCAGCACCTTCTCGACGCCCCAGGGCGCCTCGTCGAGCCGCATGCGCCGGTGGCGCGTGCCCTCCGTGAGACGTTCGAGCCACAGGAACATCTCCGTCCACACCGTCTGCGGGCACGCGAAGCCGCAGAACACCCGGCCCGCCAGCGCCGTGAAGAAAAACAGGGACAAGGCGGCGATGATCATGAGCAGCGCCATGTACCAGAAGTCCTGCGGCCACAGCGTCAGCCCGAACACGTAGAACTTGCGGGCCGGCAGATCGAACAGCAACGCCTGGCGGCCGTGCCATCGAAGCCACGCCATGCCGTAGAAGAGCCCGAGCAGCACGATCACCGCGACGTTGCGTTTCGAGGCGAACCGGCCCTGGACCTCCCGCGGATAGATCTTGACCGCGGCCTCGTAGAAGCTGCTCGGCGCCGCCGCGCCCTCGTTCACGGCCCCGCCTCGTCGTCGCGATGGCCGGGCCGATCGCCCCGCGCGGTGCGCAGGAGGAAGACGCTCGTGGCGCTCGCCACGATCCCCATGCTCCAGAAGAAGAAGAATCCGAGGGCGTAGCCCTCCTCGCGGTCCAGACCCTCGAAGACGCGCGGACCGGCGTCGCGCAGCAGTTGCGGATCCACGGCGGCGAAGAACAACAGGCTCGCGAGTGCGGCGGCGAGGAACGACGGCCACAGCACCAGGCCGATGTCGATCCGCTGCTGCCGGCTCACGGGGCCGCGGCCTCGCCCGCGGACGGGCCGGCCGGGTGCGACAGGCTGTACACGTACGCCGCCAGCAGGCGGATCCTGTCGTCCCCGAGCCACTTGTGGCTCGGCATCTGTCCGTGACGCCCGTTGGTCACCGTCGTGCGCACCGCCTTCTCGGATCCGCCGTAGAGCCAGATGTCGTCGGTCAGATTGGGCGCGCCGATGGCCTGATTGCCCTTGGCGTCCGCGCCGTGGCAGGCCGCGCAGAGCACGAAGCGCGCCTTGCCGGCCTCGATCTGGTCGGCGGGCGCCTTGGCGCCGCTCAAGGAACGCACATAGGCGACGACCTCGGTGACGCCCTGCTCGCCGAGCACGGCGCCGAGCGCCGGCATGACGCCCTCACGCCCGTTGGTGATGGTCTGCACCAGCGTGTCGGGGTCGCCGCCGTACAGCCAGTCCTGATCGGTCAGGTTCGGAAAGCCCGTGGCGCCGCGCCCGTCGGAGCCGTGGCACTGCACGCAGTTGTTGGCGAACAGGCTGTGGCCGAGCGCGAGCGCCTTCGGATCCCTGGACAGTTCGAGCACGCTGCGGCCCGCGAAGGCCGCGTACACCGGCGCGTATTCACGGCGCGCCTCCGCCATCTCGCTCTCGTACTGGTTGGCCTTGCTCCAGCCCAGGACGTTGCCGAAGGTGCCGAGCGCCGGATAGAGGAGGAAATACACGAAGCAGAAGCCGATGCTGAGGAAGAACAGGATCAGCCACCAGCGCGGCATCGGGTTGTTGCGCTCCTGCAGATCGCCGTCCCATACGTGATCGATCACCTCCCCCTGCTTGACCTCGTCGGGCCGGCTGCGGGCCGTCCACCAGATGAGCCAGCCGCACGCGAGCACGTTCAGGATGGAGAGGATGGCGACGAACAGACTCAGGCCGTGGGTCATCATCGCCGTTCCTCCCCGGCGGACCGAGACTCCCCGGCGGACCGAGACGGCGCGCGATCGTCCGTCCGTTCCCGATCGTCGAAGATCATGTTCGCCGCTTCGTCGAACTCCTTGCGGCGCCGGGGGCTCCATGTGGTCGCGACCAGGACGACGAACAGCCCGAAGAGCGTCACCGTGACCGTGTCGCGCAGGATGTCGAATACCATCGAGTTCATCGCATGCCCTCCGTTCAGGATCCGCGCGGCCGGGCGAGGCCGAGCGATTGCAGATAGGCGATCAGTGCGTCGAGCTCGGTCTTGCCGGCGACCGCGGCCGACGCGCCGGCGATGTCTTCGTCGGTGTAGGGTGTGCCGAGCATCCGCAGCGTGCGCAGCTTGCGCTCGGTCAGCTTGCCGTCGATGCCGGCGTTTGCCAGCCAGGGATAGCCGGGCATGTTCGACTCGGGCACCACGTCGCGCGGATTGCGCAGGTGCACCCGGTGCCAGTCGTCGCTGTAGCGTCCGCCGACCCGGCCGAGGTCCGGACCGGTGCGCTTCGAGCCGAACTGGAACGGGTGATCGTACTGGGATTCGGCCGCCACGGAATACGGCCCGTAGCGCTCGGTCTCGCTGCGGAACGGGCGGATCTGCTGCGAGTGGCAGCCGTAGCAGCCCTCGCGCACGTAGATGTCGAAGCCCTCCTGTTGCAGCGCCGTTCGTGGCGTGACGTGCACGTTGCCCTGCGACTTCGCGGCGCTCATCATCAGGGGCACGATCTCGACGAGCCCGCCCACGCTGATGACCAGCACGATGAGCACCGTCAGCAATCCCAGCTTCTTCTCGACCGTTTCGTGGCTCATCGTCAGACTCCCACTGCGGCGGGCATGACCGCCACCGGCGCGGGCTTCTCGTTCCGCACCGTCATCCATACGTTGTAGGCCATGATCAGCATTCCCACGAGGAACAGACTGCCGCCGCACAGGCGCACCAGGTAGAACGGATACGTCGCCTTGACACCCTCGACGAAGCTGTAGGTCAAGGTTCCGTCGGGATTGAACGCCCGCCACATCAGACCCTGCATCACGCCCGCCGACCACATCGCGGCGATGTACAGCACCACGCCGATCGTCGAGGTCCAGAAGTGCACCTCGACCAGCCTGACGCTATGCATCTGGGTGCGGTTAAACAGCCGCGGGATCAGGTAATACATGGACCCTATGGTCATCATCGCGACCCAGCCGAGCGCGCCCGAGTGCACGTGGGCGATGCCCCAATCCGTGTAGTGCGACAGGGCGTTCACGGTCTTGATCGACATCATCGGCCCTTCGAAGGTCGACATGCCGTAGAAGGACAGCGAGACGATCATGAACTTGAGGATCGGATCGGTGCGCAGTTTGTACCAGGCGCCCGAGAGCGTCATGATGCCGTTGATCATGCCGCCCCACGAGGGCGCCAGCAGCAGGATCGAGAACGCCATCCCGATCGACTGCACCCAGTCGGGCAGCGAGGTGTAATGCAGGTGATGCGGACCCGCCCACATGTACACCGAGATCAGCGCCCAGAAGTGAACCACCGACAGACGGTACGAGTAGATCGGCCGCTGCGCCTGCTTGGGAACGAAGTAGTACATCATCCCGAGGAAGCCCGCGGTCAGGAAGAAACCCACCGCGTTGTGCCCGTACCACCACTGCATCATCGCATCGACCACGCCGGAATAGAGGCTGTAGGACTTGGTGAGACTCACGGGCACGGCGAGGTTGTTGAAGATGTGCAGTACGGCGATGGTCACGATGAATGCGCCGTAGAACCAGTTGGCGACGTAGATGTGCTGAACCCGCCTGATCGCCATGGTGCCGAAGAACACCACCGCGTAGGCCACCCAGACCGCCGTGATCAACAGGTCGATCGGCCACTCGAGTTCGGCGTATTCCTTGCTCTGCGTGATGCCGAGCGGCAGGGTGACGACGGCCCCCAGGATGACGAGCTGCCATCCCCAGAAGACGAACGCGGCCAGGCGGTCGCCGAACAGCCGGACGTGGCAGGTGCGCTGCACGACGTAGAACGAGGTGCCGATGAGCGCGCAGCCGCCGAACGCGAAGATCACGGCATTCGTGTGCAGCGGCCGCAGGCGGCTGTAGGTCAGCCAGGGCACGTCGAAATTCAGGGCGGGCCAGTACAGTTGCGCCGCGATCAGGACGCCGACGGCCATGCCGACGATGCCCCAGACGACGGTCATGATCGCGAACTGCCTGACGACCTTGTCGTTGTAGGTTTCGTTCATCACCGATTCCCGGTTGCAGGTGTGGAGAATGACGCCCCTCAAAAGGAACGCATGCGCTGCATGTTATAGAGCGACGCCGGCGGCGCCCTTCCGTGGATGCGCCCAGCCGCCTAGGTACTTGCCGCAGTGGTGGCGCTTCAGCGCAGGATCTGGCGGCCGGCCCGTTGGACGTCGGTGGTGCCGGTCAGCGCCAGGGTGACCCGCAGCTCGTTGCGCAGGATCTCGAGCAGCCGGGCGACGCCGGCCTCGCCGCCGGCCGCCAGCGCGAACAGGTAGGACTTGCCGATCAATCCGCCGCGCGCGCCGAGCGCGAGCGCCTTGGCGATGTCCTGGCCCGAACGGATGCCGCCGTCGAACAGCACCTCGCAGCGCCCGCCGATCGCGTCCACGATCTCCGCCAGCACCGAGATGCTCGAGGGCGCGCCATCGAGCTGCCGGCCGCCGTGATTCGAGACCACCACCGCGTCGGCGCCGCTCGCCGCCGCGAGCCGGGCGTCCTCGGCATCCATCACCCCTTTCAGGATGAGCTTGCCGGGCCAGCGGCTGCGCACCCACTCGACGTCGCGCCAACTGGCCGCCGGATCGAACTGAGTCGCGATCCATTCGGCGAGCGTATTGATGCCGCTGTCGCCGCCGATCCGGCCGACCAGGTTGCCGAAGGTGCGGTGCCGGCCGAACAGCACGCCGAACGTCCATGCCGGCTTCGTGACCGCGTCAAAGAGGTTGCGCAGGGTCAACCTCGGCGGCACCGTGAGGCCGTTGCGCGGGTCGCGCCGGCGCTCGCCCTGCACCTGCAGGTCGAGCGTGAGCATCAGCACCGGGCATTGCGCGGCCTTGGCGCGCTCGATCAGCTCCTCGTTGAAGCCGCGATCGCGCATCAGGTACTGCTGGAACCAGAAGGGCCGGCCGGTCGCGGCGCGC
>JAJXZV010000048.1 GCA_021779875.1 Pseudomonadota bacterium | reverse complement strand
CGAGGGCTTCGGCTCGTCGAGGTCGGGGGCGCGGTCGAGCGGCTGGCCCACCCAGCGGTTGTAGCCGGCGACGGCGAGCGACACCGCGTTGGCGGTGCGCAGCCGCCGTTGCTCGGCGTTCGCGGCGGCCACCTGCGCGCCGAGCAGGTCGGCCCGCGCGGCGGTCTGCTTGTCGTACATCGCCTGCACGTCGGCGGCGTGGGCGGCCAGGCTCGCGGCATCGGACTCGGCCACGGCGAGCGCCCGGCGCGCCCGGAACACGGCGACGTAGGCCTCGGTCACGGCGAGCTTCAGGTCCGCGGAGCCGCGCGCCTCCTGCGCCCCGGCGCCGCGCGCCCCCGCCGTGGCGGCGGCGATGCTGCTGCTGATGCGCCCGGAGGTCCACACCGGCAGCGACAGGTCCGCGCCCGCCATCGCGTAGCCGTTGCGGTTCCAGATCGGCGCCTGCAGCTGTCCGGCGGGGGTGTTGACCTGGAACAGCGGCGCGCGCTCGAGCTCCGTGTACGTCGCGCTCAGGTCGAGCGCCGGCAGGCGCTGCCGGACGGCGGCGTCGCGCTCGGATTCGGCGGCTTCGCGCTCGCTGTGCACGGCGGCGAAGGACGGGTTCGCCGCCAGCGCCATGCTCCAGGCGTCGGACAGCGATTCCCCGTGCGCGGCGCACGAGAGGGCGAGCGCCGCGCCGAGCGCCGCGGCCTGCGCGTGCGCGTGGCGGCGGCCGGTCGCGGGCGGCGTCGCGGACGGGTGTCGGTCGGGCGAGTGCGGCACGGTCGGCTCCACGGCGTCAGTCGGCGCGATTCTTGAGGGACACGATGCCGAGCGCCTTCATCACGTAGGTCTCGTACACCGGCGTGAGCGAACCGGTGCGCACCTTGCGCAGGAAATACTTCTCGAAGGCGATCTTGGCGAGGTGCACCCACTTGCCCTTGCGCGACCAGGTGACGTTGCGCGGCGGTATCTGGGGCAGGGCCACGAACGCGGCGCCGGTGTCGCCGAAGTCGGCGAGGCACACCGCGTTCCAGGTGGCCTCGGCGTCGGCCGGCTTGCCGGCGAGCTCCGCGGCGATGTTCGCGGCCGTGGCCGAGACCATCGATTCGATCATGCAGCCGGTCTTGGTCGCCCCGGTCGGCACCGGGGTCGGCTCGACCGGCGGGATCGCGACGCACACCCCGACCGCGAAGACGTTGCGGTACTTCGGATTGCGCTGGTGCTTGTCGATCAGCACGAAGCCGCGCGGGTTGCACATCCCCGGCACCGCCGCCACCGCGTCCACGCCCTTGAAGGCCGGGATGATCGCGCCGTAGGCGAACGGCAGCGCGTGCTCCTTGCGCAGGCTCCCGTCGTCGTTGAGCTCCTGCACCGTCATCGTGCCCTGCGAGACCGAGGCGATCTTCGCGTTGGTGATCCACTTGATGTGGCGCTCGCGCAGCTCCGACTCCATGAGGCCCTTGCTGTCGCCGACGCCGCCAAGCCCCATGTGGCCGATGTACGGCTCGCTGGTGACGTAGGTCATGGGCACCCGGTCGCGCAGCTTGCGCTTGCGCAGATCCGCGTCGATGATCATCGCCGTCTCGTAGGCGGGCCCGAAACAGCTGGCGCCCTGGGCCGCGCCGACCACGATGGGCCCGGGGTTCTTGAGGAATTCCTGGTAGCGGTTCCACGCCGTGGCCGCGTGGTCCTGGCTGCAGACCGACTGCGTGAAGCCCTCGGGCCCGAGGCCCGGCACCTCGTCGAACGCGAGCTTCGGGCCCGTGGCGATCACCAGGTAGTCGTAGGCGATCTGCTGGCCCTCGGCGAGCGTCAACCGGGATTCGGCCGCGTCGATCTGCGCGACCGTGCCGACGATCCATTGGATCCCCTTCTTCTCCAGAGGCTCCTGCATCGCCACCCGGGTGGACTCGGTCGAGCGCCAGCCCACCGCCACCCAGGGATTGGACGGGGTGAACTCAAAGTGCGGGCGCGCGCCGATCAGCGTGACCCTGTGCTGCTTCGGCAGGTGCTTTCTCAGGTCGAATGCCGCGGGAATGCCTCCCAATCCGGCTCCGATGACGAGGACGTGTGCCATGGACGTCTCCTAGGTTGTGGACGCGGCGCGCTCGCGGGTGCGCCGCAGGTAGCCGAAGTAGAGCAGGGGAATCAACAGCAGGGTGAGCGCGGTCGACACCAGGATGCCGAAGATCAGCGAGATCGCGAGACCGTTGAAGATCGGGTCGTCGAGGATGAACAGCGCGCCGATCATCGCCGCGAGCCCCGTGAGCACGATCGGCTTGGCGCGAATGGAGGCCGCGCGCACCACCGCCGCCGCGGGCGGCTGCCCGGCGGCGACCTCGGCGTTGATGAAGTCCACCAGCAGGATCGAATTGCGCACGATGATGCCCGCGAGCGCGATCATGCCGATCATCGAGGTCGCGGTGAAGTTCGCCCCGAGCAGCGCGTGGCCCGGCATGACGCCGATGATGGTGAGCGGGATCGGCGCCATGATGATGAGCGGCACCGCGTAGGAGCGGAACTGCGCGACCACCAGCAGGTAGATGAACACCAGGCCGACCGCGTAGGCGAGCCCCATGTCGCGGAAGGTCTCGTAGGTGATGGTCCACTCGCCGTCCCACTTGAGGCTGTACGCGCTGAACTCGGTGGGCGCCTTGACGAACAGCTGGTGCAGGCGCTCGCCGCCGGGCAGCATCGCGCCCAGCCGCGACACCAGGCCGAACATGCCGTACAGCGGACTGTCGAGCCGCCCCGCCATGTCGGCGGTGACGAACACCACGGGCAGCAGATCCTTGTGGTAGATCGGCGCATCCCAGCGATGCTCGGAGACGTTCACCACCTCCGAAAGCGGCACGGTGCCGCCGCCCGCCGCCCGCAGGGGCAGCGACAGGGCGGGCGCGAGCCCCTCGGCGTCGGCGACCGAAAGCTCCAGGCGGACCGCGATCGGGTCGCGCTCGCGGCCCGCGTGGATGAAGGTCGCATCGGATCCGCCGAGCGCGGCCGCCAGCGTCGCGGTCACGGACGCCTGCGGCACGCCGAGCAGCGCCGCCTTGGCGCGATCGAGGCTCACCACGTAGCGGCTCGCCTCGGCGGGCACCGTATCGTCCGTGTCGACGATATCCGCCGTGTGGTCGAACAGGGCGCGCACCGCGCGCCCGATCCGCTGCTGGGCGGCGTAGTCCGGCCCGTAGATCTCGGCGACGATCGGCGCCTGCACGGGCGGGCCCGGGGGCACCTCGACGACCTGCACGGAGGCGGCGCCGAGCCGCTTGCCTGCGGCGGCGAGCGCCGGACGCAGGGCGCGCGCGATCTCGTGGCTCTTGCGCGAGCGTTGCGACTTGTCGACCAGGTTCACCTGCAGGTCGCCCTGATTGCCGTCCGCGCGCAGGTAGTACTGACGCACCAATCCGTTGAAGTTGATCGGCGCGGCGGTGCCGGCGTAGGCCTGGTAATCGGTGACCTCGGGGACGCCGGCGACCAGGTCGCCGAGCGCGCCGAGCACGCGTGCGGTGCCCTCGGGCGGCGTGCCCTCGGGCATGTTGACCACCACCTGGAACTCCGACTTGTTGTCGAAGGGCAGCATCTTCAGCACCACCAGCTTGAAGACGCCGAGCAGCACGGCCGCGAGGATGGCGGCGGCCGTGCCGAGGTACAGCCGATGCCGGCTGCGGCGCGCGCCGTCGCCCTCGAGGAACGGGCTCATCAGCCGTTCGAAGAACCGGTGCAGCCGGTCCGGGCCGTGCCCCTCCCCGGCATGCGCCGGGCGCTGGCTCGCGAACAGCTTGCGGCACATCCACGGGGTGAACACCAGCGCGACCAGCAGCGAGACGAGCATTCCCATGCTGGCGTTGATCGGGATCGGGCTCATGTACGGGCCCATCAGTCCCGAGACGAACGCCATCGGCAGCAGGGCGGCGATGACCGTGAAGGTGGCGAGGATGGTCGGGCCGCCGACCTCGTCGACCGCGCGCGGGATGACCTCGGCCATCGATCCCCGCTCGATCGACAGGTGCCGGTGCACGTTCTCCACGATCACGATGGCGTCGTCGACCAGGATGCCGATCGAGAAGATCAGCGCGAACAGCGACACCCGGTTGATGGTGAAGCCGTAGGCCCAGGAGGCGAACAAGGTGGCCGCCAGGGTGACGATCACCGCGGCGCCGACCACCACGGCCTCGCGCCGGCCGACCGCGAGCAGCACCAGCAGCACCACCGAGACGGTCGCGAACATCAGCTTCTCGATCAGCTTGGTCGCCTTGTCGTTGGCGGTGACGCCGTAGTTGCGGGTCACCTTCACCTCGACTCCCTCGGGGATGGTGATGCCCCGCAACTCGCCGACGCGGCGGATGACGGCCGTGGCGACGTCGATCGCGTTGGTGCCCGGCTGCTTGGCGATGGCGAGCGTGACGGCCGGCGCCTGGTGCGCCGCCGGCGCGCCGTGGGCGGCCCCGGCCGGCCCGGTGCCGTACCAGACGTAGTGCGAGGGGGTGCGCGGCGCATCCGTGACCGTGGCCACGTCGTCGAGGTAGATGGGCTTGCCGTTGCGCGCCGAGACGATCAGTCCGCCGACGTCGTCGCGGCTCGCGAGGAACGTGCCGGCCTGCACCGGCTCGAGCCGGCCGTCCTTGATCACCGCGCCGCTCTGGCGCACCAGGTTGGCGGCCTGCAGCGCGGCCGAGAGGTCCTCGACCGTCAGCCCCGCCGCGGCGAGGCGGCTCGGATCGAGCTCGACGTGGATCGCGGCCTCGACGTCGCCGACGGCGTAGACGTTGCGCGTTCCGGGCACCCGCTTGATGTCGCTCTCGATGGCGCGCGCCACCTTGCCGAGCTCGGCGCCGCCGAGCGCGGGATCGCGCGCCCACAGCGTGAGCGTGACGATGGGCACGTCGTCGATGCCCTTGGGTTTGATCAGCGGCTGCAGCACGCCGGAGCCCGGCGGCCGCCAGTCCTGGTTCGAGTACACGGAGTTGTACAGCCGCACGATGGCGTCGTTGCGGCGGATGCCCACCTCGTACTGGACCGTCAGCACCGCGAGGCCCGGCCGCGACACGGAGTACAGGTGCTTGACTCCCGCGATCTCGCCGAGGACCTTCTCCATCGGCGTCGCGACCAGGTTCTCCACCTGTTCGGCGCTCGCGCCGGGAAAGGGCACCAGCACGTTGGCGAAGGTCACCTCGATCTGCGGCTCCTCCTCGCGCGGCGTCACGAGCACCGCGAACACGCCGAGCAGCAGGGCGGTCAGGGCGAGCAGGGGCGTGAGCTGGTTCTCGAGGAACGCCCGCGCCAGGCGGCCGCTCACTCCCAGGGCGTCCTTCACGAGCGGTTACCCGCCGCGGCCGCGGCGCCGGCGGCCACCGGATCGAGCGCGATGCGCTCGCCGGCCGCGAGCCCGGAGAGAATCTCCACCCGGTCGGCCTGGCGGTGGCCCGGCCGCACGTATCTGAGCGCGGGGTGCCCGGCCGCATCGAGCACGTACACGCCGGTGACCTCGCTGCGCTCGACGAGCGCGCTCGCCGGCACCAGGATGCGTTCCGCGTCGCCCACCACCAGGCCGACCTTCACGTACATGCCGGGCGCGAGATCGAGGACGCCGGCGGGCAGGTCGAGCCGCGCGCGGAAGGTGCTCGACGGCGCCGCGGCCTCGGGGAACAGCGTGATCTTGGCCACCTGGATGCGCCGGCCGTGCACGTAGATCGCGGCTTGCCGGAGCTTGCGCACCTGCATGAGCGCGCTCTGCGGGACGTGCGTGCCGACGCGCAGATCCTGGAGCGACAGGCCGGTCATCAGGGGCGTGCCGGGCGCGACCGTCTCGCCGACCTCGACCAGGCGGGCGGTCACCACGCCGCCGTAGGGCGCGCGCACCTCCGTGTACCCCACGTTGGTCCGCGCGGTCTCGAGCGCGGCCTGGGCCGCGGACAGGCGCGCGGCGGCCGAGTCCCGGTTGGCGGTGGCCTGGTCCAGCTGGGCCTTGGTCACCACGTGGCGCTGGTACAGGTCGTCCATGCGCTGGAAGGTCGCGGCGGCCTCGGCATTGCGCGCGGCCGCCTCCTGCACCGCGGCCTGCGCGGATTTGAGGCCCGCGCGCTGCTCCACCGCCTGCAGGCGCACGACCACCGCGCCGGCGGGCACCACGTCGTCGACGTCGTACAAGATCTCCGCCACCCGTCCGGCGGTCTGCGCCGACAGCGTGGCCTCGTTGACGGCCTCGACCATGCCGTCGACCACCCGCTCGACCGGGGCGCGCACCGGCTCGACCACCACGTTGGCGAGCGGCGGTGCGGCGCCGGCCGGCGGTGGCGGCGCGTGCTTGGCGCAGGCCGCGAGCAGCAGCGCCGCGGCGAGCGCGAGCGGCGCGCGGCCGCCGGCCCGTTTGGAGGTGCTCATGAGGCGCCGGTCTAGCAGAACGCGGTGCCGGACTTCAGTCCGAACCGCTTCAAGAGGCTGGCCAGCGGGCAGAACCCGGTGAACGAGGACTGCAGCAGGTTGGCGCCCACGAAGGCGGTCAGCCACAGCCACCGCGGATCCACGTAGTGCGCGAGCAGCAGGCTCGCGAGTATCACGGTGCCGGCGAATCGGATGACCCATTTGTCGATGTTCATGGCGGACCTCTGGGGCGACGGAATGTCGCGCGTCTTCTGTATATGAAGGAAGTCTAATTTAGGATAAACTAATACACAAGCGGTATCGCCGCGTCGATGTCCGGAATCTTGCGGCCAGGCGCGGCCGATCCCATCAGGAGTTCCACCTATGAGTTCCGTGGCGCACGACGAGGAGGGGGCGATGGCGGCGGTGGCCGGCCACGCCGGCGAGGCCGCGGCGCTGCTCAAAGCGCTCGCGAACGATCAGCGGCTGCAGGTGCTGTGCTGCCTGCTCGAGGGCCCGCAGTCGGTCGGCGCGATCAACGAGCGGGTCTCTCTGAGCCAGTCGGCGCTGTCCCAGCATCTCGCGGTGCTGCGCGCCGCCGGCGTGGTGACCACCCGCCGCGAGGCGCAGACCGTGCACTACGCGCTCGCCGACGGGCCGGTGCTCGGCATCATGCGCGTGCTGTACGGGACCTCCTGCGCGCGGCCGGCGGCCTCGCCGACCGCCGGGGCGCGCAAGTCGCGGGCAGCGCGGCGCCGCCGGCGACGGCGAGCCGCCCGCCGCGGTGCAGCGAGAATCGGCGTGGGGCGAGTTCGCGTGTTGTATCAAACATACACTCGCCGGGTGTATTTTCCCCTGCAAAATGATATAAATAACCCTGCTTGACGCAAAAATGCGTCGCGGCGTGCCGGCGAGTAATAAAAACGTCACATTGAGAAATGACACGACTCGAGCGGCAGCGCGCGTCGGCGGGCTCCGCCGAGCGCCGTGCAAGGGATTGGCCCAGATACTTACGCCCAAATCATCGAGAGGACACTCACAGTGAACGATTTCAAACTGAAGACCGCGGTCGCCTCGGCGCTGCTGGTCGCGGCGACCGGGATGGCGCACGCGGCGGACGACGACGCGCTGACCTGGAAGGGCATCACGCTCTACGGCGTCGTGGACATCGGCCTGCAGTACCAGACGCACGGAGCGCCGATCAACGACTACTTCCCGGCCGGCAGCGCGGACATCGTGCAGAAGAACAGCAACAAGTCGACCTTCGGCGCGACCCCGAGCAACATGGCGCAGTCCCGGGTCGGCCTGCAGGGCAAGGAG
>JAJXZV010000325.1 GCA_021779875.1 Pseudomonadota bacterium | reverse complement strand
GCGGCGCTCGACGTCGGCCGCGGCGCGGACCGCTCGCGCGAGGCCGTTCCCTTCCTGCAGCTGCCCCAGTTCGCGCTGCGCGGCCGCAGCGCGCCGCTCGATATCTGGTGTCTGCCGGCGGTGCGGCGCCTGGCGCTGTAGCTGCTAGACTCGATCGGGCGCCGTCGGCGCCGCGGCCCTCGTGGCGGAATGGGTAGACGCAACGGACTTAAAATCCGTCGGTGAACAGCCGTGCCGGTTCGAGTCCGGCCGAGGGCACCAGCGCCGCCGCCCGGCGGGCGCTCGGCGGGACTTTGCAATGTGAAGTCCCCGCCGGCTGCGCTGCCCACCCCCTTCGGCGAGCACGGAGAGGCCGATATGCGACAGTCGACGAGGATGATCGGGTCGATCGTGCTGCTGCTGTGCGCGCGCAGCGCGCTGGCGGGCGGCGGCCCATTCGGCATCGACCACGAATGGGCCTACGACAATCACGGAATCTGGAACCGCAACTATCAGCTCGTGGTCGAGTACGGCCTCGTGGGCGCGGAGATCGCGGGCGGCCTGTGGGAGGGCGGCGAGACCGAGCTCGGGCGCACGTTCTGGCAGTCGATCGATGCGTCGGCCGCGGGCGGGATCGTCACCCAGGTGATGAAGACCGCCTTTTCGCGCGTGCGGCCCATCGACAGCAACGGCGATCCGAACCTCTGGTTCAAGGGGCACGGCAATCAGAGCTTCCCGAGCGGCGAGGTCATGGAGGTGAGCTCCATCGTCACACCCTTCATCCTCGAGTACGGCAAGGAGCATCCGATGGTCTACGGCCTCGAATTGCTGCCGCTCTATGATGCCGTGGCCCGGATGAAATCCCAGGCGCATTGGCAGAGCGACGTGCTGGCGGGCTTCGCGCTCGGCACGGGGGCTGGGTTCATCATGCACGGCAACCCGGGAAAGCCCTACATCCTGCGAATCATGCCGAACGGCATCTACGTCGGCCTGAAGACCCATTAGAGCACCGAACAGCGGCCGGGGCGGAGCATCGATGGCGCCCGGCATCGACGGCGCCCGGGCGGATCAGTAGTTCCCACAGGGATGTGGTTTCAACCCATTGATTTGGTTACCATCGCTGCCCCATGAACGGCATCATCGGTTTGGCGGTCGAGAAGATCCACGTGTGGCGCGGCGAGCGGCACGTGTTGAAGGGGGTGAGCCTGACGCTCGCCTCCGGCGAATCGCTGCACGTGGCGGGGCCGAACGGCACCGGCAAGACGACGCTGCTGCGCGTGATCTCGGGCCTGATGCGGCCCGAGCAGGGCACGGTGAGCTGGGCGGGCCGGCCGATCGGGCAGGCGCCGCTCGAGTATCAGGCGGCGCTCGCGTACGCCTCGCACGAACCGGCGCTCAAGGGGGACTTGAGCGCGCTCGAGAATCTGGTGTTCAGCGTCGGACTGAAGCGGCGCGTCGACGCCGCGCGCCTGCGCGAGGCGCTGGCGCGCACCGGGGTGGAGGCGTGCGCCGATCTGCCGGCCCGCGTGCTGTCGGCCGGCCAGCGGCGCCGCGTGGCGCTCGCCCGGGTGCTCAGCTTCGAGGCACCGCTGTGGCTGCTCGACGAGCCGTTCACCAATCTGGACGCCGCCGGCGTGGCGCTCGTCGCGGGGCTCATCGAGGAGCACACCGCGCGCGGCGGGCTGGCGTTGGTCGTGGCGCACCATGATCTGCGGCTCGGCGGCGCGGCCCGGCGCCTGGACCTGAATTGAGCGGGGTCGGCGCCGCGCGGGCGATGGGGCTGGTGGTCCGGCGGGAACTGCGCCTCGGTTTTCGGCGGCCCGATCAGCTGCTGCAGCCGCTGGTGTTCTTCCTGATCGTGACGACCCTGTTTCCCCTGGGATTGAACCTGCGGTTGTCGCTCCTGCGCGAGATGGCGCCCGGGGTGCTGTGGGTCGCGGCCCTGCTGGCCTCGCTCCTGTCGCTCGACGCGCTGTTCAAGAGCGACGCCGACGACGGCACGCTCGAACAACTGGCACTATCGGGCCACGGACTGACCCTGATCGTGATTGCGAAGACGCTGGCGCACTGGCTGACGAGCGGCGCGGCCCTGGTGCTGGTCTCGCCGCTGGTGGCCACCGCGCTCGCGATTCCGACCTCGGCCTTCCCGGTCATGGCCGCGAGCCTGGCGCTCGGCTCGCTCACCTTGAGCTGGCTGGGGGCGATCGGCGCCGGGCTCACGGTCGGGGTCAAGCGCGGCAACGTGCTGCTCTCGCTGATCGTGCTGCCGCTCGCGATGCCGCTGCTCATCTTCGGCGCGGCGGCCACCGACCGCGCGGTCGGTGGGACCGATGCCACGGGGCCGCTGTATTTCCTGGGAGCGCTGTGCGTGTTCACGAGCACTCTGGCGCCGTTCGCGGCCGCGGCGGCATTGCGGATCACGCTGGAATGAACTTCCGGCCACTTCAGCCCTCTATCCTGGGGAATCGCACCATGTGGACTTGGTTTTACAGGCTCGCCTCGCCGCCGTCGGTGTACCGGATAGCCGCGGTGGCGACGCCGTGGCTCCTCGCCGGAGCGCTGCTCGCCATCGCCTACGGGACCATCGACGGACTGGCCTTCGCACCGCCCGATTACCAGCAGGGCGATGCGTTTCGCATCATCTACGTGCATGCGCCGAGCGCCTGGCTGTCGCTGTTCGGCTACATGGTGATGGCGGTGACCGGGGCCATCGGGCTGATCTGGCGCATCAAGATGGGCTACGCCGTGGCGGCGGCCTCGGCGCCGATCGGCGCCTCCTTCACGGTGCTCGCCCTGGTGACCGGATCGCTGTGGGGACGACCGATGTGGGGCACCTACTGGGCGTGGGATCCGCGGCTCACCTCCGAGCTCATCCTGCTGTTCCTGTACGTGGGGGTGATGTCGCTGCGCAGCGCCTTCGAGGATCCGGCGCGCGGCGACCGGGCCGCCGCGCTGCTCGCGGTGGTGGGCGTGGTGAACGTGCCCATCATTCATTATTCGGTGCAATGGTGGAACTCGCTGCATCAAGGCGCCACGGTTGCTAAAATGGGCAAGCCGGAGATGCCGGGCAGCATGCTGTGGCCGCTGCTGTCGATGATGCTGGGATTCATGCTGTTCTATGCGGCGGTGCTCAGCATGCGGGTGCGCGGCGAGGTGTTGAATCGCGAACGGCAGTCCGCCTGGGTGCGGGCCGCCGTCGAATGAGGTGTTGCCGATGAGCGACGGGTTCTGGCAGATGGGCGGGTACGCCCGCTTCGTGTGGCCGTGCTTCGCGCTCGCCGGGCTGGTGCTCGCCTGGAACCTGTGGGCGGCCCGGCGCCACCACGCCGCCGCGCGGCGGCGCGTGCAGCGGGCCCTGGCGATGAATCCGGGCGGGGACGCATGACGCCGCGGCGCAAGCGGCTGCTGGTGGTGCTCGGCATCCTGGCGGGGGTCGCGGCCTCGGTGGCGCTCGCGGTGATGGCCTCGCGGCAGAACCTCATGTTCTATTACGACCCGACCCAGATCGCGGCCGGGCAGGCGCCGAAGCACAAGCGCTTCCGGGTCGGCGGCATGGTCGTGAAGGGCAGCGTGCAGCGGCGGCCCGGCGATCTCGAGGTGCGCTTCGTGCTCACGGATTTCGCGCACGAGGTCCCGGTCGAGTACACCGGCGTGCTGCCCGACCTGTTTCGCGAGGGCCAGGGCATCATCGCGCACGGCACCCTGGGGCCGGATGGCGCCTTCGTGGCCGACGAGGTGCTCGCCAAGCACGACGAGAAGTACATGCCGCCGGAGGTGGCGGCGTCGCTCAAGAACAGGCCGGCCGGTGCGAGTCCGCCGGCGCGCCGCGAACCGTCCACCTGACCTTATAGGCCCCGAGGCAGTCCCATGGCACCGGAACTCGGCATCTTCGCCCTCATCCTCGCGTTCCTGCTGAGCGTCGCGCAGGCCTTCTTCGGTCTCGCTGGCGCCTGGCGCGGCAAGCCGCACTGGATGGCGGTGACCCGCCCGGCGGTCAGCGGGCAGTTCGTGTTCGTCGCGCTGGCCTTCGCCTGCCTGGTGTACTCGTTCGTCAACGACGATTTCTCCGTGCTGTACGTGGCCCGCAACTCCAATTCGCAGCTGCCGCTGTTCTACCGGGTCGCCGCGCTGTGGGGCGCGCACGAGGGATCGCTGCTGCTGTGGATCATGATCCTCGCGATCTGGAGTCTGGCGGTCGCCGCGTTCAGCCGCCGCCTGCCGGTGACCTTCTCGAGCCGGGTGCTCGGCGTCATGGGGCTGGTGAGCAGCGGCTTCATGCTGTTCACGCTGTGGACCTCGGATCCTTTCCTGCGGCTGTCGCCGGCGGCGCCGGACGGCGCGGACCTCAATCCGGTGCTGCAGGACTTCGCGCTCGCGATCCACCCGCCGATGCTCTACACGGGCTACGTCGGCTTCTCCGTGGCCTTCGCGTTCGCGTGCGCGGCGATGCTCGAGGGCCGGCTCGATCAGGCCTGGGCGAAGTGGACGCGTCCATGGACGCTGTTCGCGTGGCTGTTCCAGACCATCGGAATCGCGCTCGGCAGCTGGTGGGCGTACTACGAACTGGGCTGGGGCGGCTGGTGGTTCTGGGATCCGGTGGAGAACGCCTCGTTCATGCCCTGGCTGGTGGGCACGGCGCTGATCCACTCGCTGAGCGTCACCGAGCGGCGCGGCATCTTCAAGAGCTGGACGCTGCTGCTCGCGATCTTCGCCTTCTCGCTGAGCCTCGTGGGCACCTTCATCGTGCGCTCCGGCGTGCTGGTGTCGGTGCACTCGTTCGCGAGCGATCCGGCCCGCGGCCTGTACATCCTCGGGTTCCTGCTGGTCACCATCGGCGGCTCGCTGACGCTGTACGCATGGCGGGCGCCGAAGCTGTACGTGCCCGGCGGCTTCGAACCGTTCTCGCGCGAGTTCTTCCTGCTGGTGAACAACGTGGTGTTGGTGAGCGTGGCGGGGCTCGTGCTGTGGGGCACGCTCTCGCCGCTGGTGTACGAGATCCTGAATCTCGGCAAGATCTCGGTGGGCCCGCCGGTGTTCAACGTGATGTTCCTGGTGCCCATGCTGCCGCTCATGGCGTTCCTCGCCGTCGGCATGCACTCGGTCTGGCGGCGCGGCAAGCTGAGCGCCGCGGCGCGGCCGCTGTGGTATCTGTTCGGCGCGGCCGCCGTGCTCGCCGCCGCCATGGAGTGGCTCGCCTTCGGGCAGTTCCGCCTGCTCGGACTGGTCGGCTTCACCTTCGGCTTCTGGGTGATCTTCTCGGCGCTGCTCGAGCCCTGGCGCCGCCTGCGGCAGGGCCAGAGGCTCGGCGCGGGCATGCTCGGCATGGCGGTGGCGCACCTCGGCGTCGGCATGTTCGCCATCGGCGCAAGCGGCGTCGAGAGCTACAAGATCGAGAAGGACGTGGCCCTGAAGCCCGGCGGCGCCTACGCCATCGCCGGCTACGAGTTCAAGTTCCTGAGTTCGCGGGACGTGCGCGGACCGAACTACGATGCGGTCGAGGCGCTCGTGCAGGTGACCCGCGGCGCGCGCCCGGTGGCGCTGCTTCGGCCCCAGAAGCGGCATTTCCGCGTGCAGCAGACGGACAACAGCCAGGCGGCGATCTCGGTCAACTGGGCGCGCGATCTGTTCGTCGCCATGGGTAATCCGCTCGGGGAGGGGGCCTGGAGCATGCGCATCCAGTACAAGCCCCTGGTGCGCTACATCTGGTTGGGCGCGATCGTCATGGCGCTGGGCGGGCTGATCGCGGCCACCGACCGGCGTTATCGCCTGCGGGCGGCCGCGCCCGAGGCCGCCGCCGCGCCTGCCGGACGCGAGCCCATGCCGGGACCGGCCTGATGTGGAAGTTCCTGGTTCCGTTCATCGCATTCCTCGGACTGGTCGCGCTGTTCGCCCTCGGATTGAATCCGAAGCGCGACATCCACGCGCTGCCGTCGCCGCTGATCGGCAAGCCGGCGCCGCTGTTCTCGCTGAGCGACGTGGTCGATCCGAACCGCGTCGTGGACAACGCCTCGCTCAAGGGCCAGGTGTACGTGCTCAACGTCTGGGGCACCTGGTGCTTCGCCTGCCGCGAGGAGCAGCAGGCGCTGCTCGAGATCGCCCGTCAGCACGTCGTGCCCATCATCGGGCTCGACTACATGGACGACCGCGCCAAGGCGAGGCTGTGGCTGCAGCAGCTCGGCAACCCGTACCAGGCCGTGGCCTTCGACACCGATGGCCGCACGGCCATCGACTGGGGCGTCTACGGCGCGCCCGAGACCTTCCTGGTCGATGGGCAGGGCCGGATCGTCTTCAAGTTCATCTCGCCCATGACGGTGGACGTCTGGCAGAGGGAATTCCTGCCGCGCATCGCGGCCGCCCGCAAGGGGGGCGCCTGATGCGCGCCGGGCTCGCGGTCCGCGGCCTGCTCGGCGCGCTGCTCGCCTGTGCGCTGCTCGCGCTGGCGGCCGCGCCCGGGGCGCACGCGCTCGACGCCTACGGGCAGATCGAGGACCCGGCGCTGCAGGCCCGGTACGAGGAGATCATCAAGCAGCTGCGCTGCCTGGTCTGCCAGAACGAGTCGATCGCGGATTCGAACGTCGAGCTGGCCGCGGACCTTCGCCGGCAGGTGCGCGAGATGCTGATCGCCGGCAAGAGCGACGACGACATCCTCAAGTTCATGACCGACCGCTACGGGGAGTTCGTGCGTTTCTCCCCGCCGCTCGAGCCGAAGACCTGGCTGATCTGGGGCGCCCCGTTCGTGGCCGTGCTGCTCGCCGCGGCGATCGTATTTCGCGTGGCGCGCCAGCGCGGCCGCCAGTCCGTCGACGACGAGCCCACACCGGGACCCACCTGACCCATGACCCTGTTCATCGTCATCGCGGCCTGCATGGCCGCGCTCGCCGCGGCCGCCGTGGCCGTGCCGCTGATGCGCGATTCCCGCGGGCGCCTGCTCGGCGGGTTCGCCGCCGTGGCGCTGATGGGCGCCTCCGGGGGACTGTACCTGTTGTGGTCGAACTGGGACTGGCGCGCGCCGCCGCAGGCGCGGGTCGGCGCGCCCGAGGTGCTCGAGATGGTGGCCAAGCTCGAGGGGCGGCTGCGCGAGCACCCCGACGACCTGAAGGGCTGGCTGATGCTCGGCCGATCCTATCTCGCGCTGGAGCGATACGACGACGCCGCGACCGCCTATGGGCGGGCGCACCAGCTCGACGGCGGCGATCTGGAGGCCACCCTCGGCCTCGGCGAGGCGCTCAGCCTGCGAGGGGGCGGCGAGATCACGCCCGAGGCCTCGAAGTTGTTCGAGCAGGCGGTGCGCCAGGCGCCGGACGACCCGAAGGCGCTGCTGTACGGCGGCTTCGCGGCGGCGATCAGCGGCAACGCCGCCGATGCGCGCGCGCGCTGGCTCAAATTGAAGGCCATGCATCCGCCCGAGGCCATCGACCGGATGCTCGACGCCCGCCTGGCCGAACTCGGCCCGGGGGAGGGCGGCGCGGCCCAGCCGGCGGCGGGGGCGACGCCGGGCGAGGCGACCATCAAGCTCAGTGTTGCGCCGGCCCTGCGCGCGCGCCTGAAGCCCGATGCCGCGCTCTTCGTCTTCGCCCGGGCGCCCGGCGCCCAGGGTCCGCCCCTGGCGGTGAAGCGTCTGACCGCCGCGGAGATCGGCACCGAGATCCACCTGGGGGCCGCGGACTCGAGGGTGCCCGGGCGCGCGCTGACCGG
>JAJXZV010000270.1 GCA_021779875.1 Pseudomonadota bacterium | reverse complement strand
TCCGGTTCTCTGCCGGCGACGGGCGTCTACCTCGACGAGACGCCGGTCACCACCATCGGCAATGCGCTCGATCTGCACATCTACGACGTGCAGCGGGTGGAGGCGCTGGCGGGGCCGCAGGGAACGCTCTATGGAGCGAGTTCGCTGTCCGGCACGCTGCGCATCCTCACCAACAAGCCGGACTCGACGAAGTTCGAGGCCGGGTACGACCTGAAGGCGGACAAGTTCGGCCAGGGCGCGGGCGGCGGCGAGTTCGACGGCTTCGTCAACATCCCTCTGAACGACATGGCGGCGATTCGGCTCGTGGGCTACTACGAGCACGATGGCGGCTATATCAACAACGACTATGCCACCCGCACCTATCAGCGCGCGGTGGCGCCGGGGATGACGCTCAGCGGAGCGCCGATACCCGCCGATCCCCTGACCATCAACAATGCCGGCTACGCCAAGAACAACTTCAACGGCGTCGACACCTACGGCGGCCGCGCGGCGCTCAAGGTCGATCTAAACGAGCAGTGGACGGTCACGCCGTCCGTGGTCGCCCAGCATCAGTCGGCGAACGGGGTGTTCTCCTACGATCCGACCGTCGGCTACCTGCAGGTAACGGACTTCAAGCCAGATACTCACGTGGACGATTGGTACCAGTCGGCGCTCACCGTCGAGGGCAAGGTGAGCGACTGGAACGTGCTGTACTCGGGAGGCTGGTTCCAGCGGCACATCAACTCCGAATACGACTATTCGGAGTACTCCGTGGCCTACGACAAGGTGGGCTATGCGGTCGCGTATCTGCAGGGCAACAACGGACAGCCACTCGATCCGACGCAGTACACGATCGCGACCGATCAGTATACGAAGATGACCCACGAGCTTCGCATCACCTCGCCCGCCGACAACCGCTTCCGGATGACGGCCGGCGCGTTCTATCAGCAGCAGACCGATGCCATCTATGCCGCCTACCGGGTCGACGGGCTGGCATCCACCAACATGATCGCGAATCCCAACCTCAATCTGACCGGGATCTACTCGGTGGACGGGTCGCCCGGAACGTTGTATCTCGCGCGCGAGAATCGAACGGACGTCGACTACGCGTTGTTCGGCGACGGCACGTTCGACATCACGGACAAGCTCAAGATCAGCGCCGGCATCCGCGGCTTCGTGGCGCAGAACTCGCTGTTCGGCTTCTTCGGGTTCCAGTCGGGGAATTCGGGCGAGGGCAGTTGCATCACGCCGGTGACCTACAACGCCAACCTGCCCTGCGTGAACGTCGACAAGCGGCTCCGGGAGTCCGGCGAAACGCACCGTGCGAACCTGACCTACCAGATCGACCCGGACCGGATGGTGTACTTCACCTATTCGACCGGATTCCGGCCGGGCGGCGTCAACCGCAAGCCGTATTTCCTGGTGAACGGGGTGCAGGAGCCGCTGCCCAATTACAATCCGGATACGCTCACCAACTACGAGATCGGCTGGAAGTCCGCGTGGCTCGACCAGCGCCTGCGCGTCAACGCGGCGGTGTTCTACGAGCAGTGGAAGGACTTCCAGATCGGCATCACCGGACAGAACGGCATCACGTCGATCTTCAACGCCGGCAATGCCGCTTCCAAGGGCATCGAGGGCGACGTGAATTGGAACGTCGTCGAGAATCTGAACCTCTCGGTGGCGGGCACTTACGTGGATGCGAAATTGACCAGGAATTTCTGTCAATTCGCGTTCACGAGCAACAACGTGCCGGTCGCGACCTCGAACTGCTCGAACGCCGATGCGCTCGCCCCCGCGGGCACGCGGCTGCCGGTCACTCCGACCATGAAGGGCAGCGCGACCGCCAGGTACAAGTTCAACGTGGGATCGTTCCCGAGCTTCTTCCAGGGGTCGGTGAATCATCAGAGCGGCAGCAGAACGTACCTCGAGCCCGGCCAGGACTCGCAGATCGGCGATCTGCCGGCCTTCACGACCTACGACTTCTCGCTGGGTACGGGCATGCACAACTGGAACCTCGAGTTCTTCGTGCAGAACGCATTCGACGATCACGGCATCCTGGGGCGCAATCCGCAGTGCGTGGTCGGCGATTGCTACGCGATGGCGCGCATCTATCCGGTGAAGCCGCAGTACTTCGGGGTGAAGTTCGGCCAGAAGTTCTGAGGCAGGGCCGCGGCTCGATGCGCATCGAAGAGGCTCAACGCAGATGAAGGACGTTCACGTGACGAATGCGATAAGGAAGTACGGGCTCGGGATCGTGGTGATGGGGCTGACTTGCGGCGCGGCGCTCGGCGGGCCGGTGCAGGCGCCGGCCGAGGCCGAGGTGAGCGACGTGGCGAGCTTGGCGCCGGATCGGCCGCATCGCTTCTTCGCGGGCGGCTGGGGCTCCTCCGGCTTCGTGATCTTCGACGCCGATACCGGCAGGATGGAGGGCAGCGTTCCGGCGGGATACGAGGCGAACCTGTCCATCGCCCCGGACGAGTCCCGGTTCTACGTTTCGGAGACCTATTGGACCCACGGGTCGCGCGGCAAGCGGGAGGATCTGGTGTCGATCTACGATGCCAGGACGCTGAATCTCGTGAAAGAAATCGATCTGCCCGGCCGGGCGCTGGTCGGCAAGGTGCAAAATTTCGATTTGAGCGCCTCCGGCTCGCGGGGTTACGTCTACGTCCTGCATCCCGCCTCGTCGGTCGTCTGGGTGGATCTGAAGAAGCAGGTGGTGGCGGGCACCGTGGAGATTCCGGGCTGCGCCCTGGTGTTTCCATGGGGCGAGGAGGGGTTCTCCTCGCTGTGCGGCGACGGCTCTCTGGCGACCGTCAGCATCTCCGATTCGGGATCCGCCAAGGTCACCCACACCAAGCCGTTCTTCGACGCCAATCGGGATCCCATCTTCGAGAACAGCTTCGTCGATCGCGACACGGGCCGGGCGATCTTCCTGTCCTATTCCGGTCTCGTCTACGAAGCCAAACTGGGCCTCGACACGACCGTGCAGAAGCCCTGGTCCATAGAGCAGGCCGCCGGCTACGCCGCGGCGGGGACGGGTGTGCAGGAGCTCGCATGGCGCCCAGGCGGCGTGCAGCTGGCCGCCTATCACAAGGCGAGCGGACGCTTGTTCGTGCTGATGCACGTCGGCAACTATTGGACCCACAAGCAGGGCGGCACCGAGATCTGGGTATTGGACACGAAGACGCACGCGCTGCTTCGGCGCATTCCGCTGCAGCCGGTACCGACCAGCGGCGCGGCCGATGAGAAATTGCCGCTGTACTCGAGCATCGGCGTGTCCCAGGACGACAAGCCTCTGCTCTATCTGTTGAATCCGGACGGCAACGACGTCGTCATGGACGCGGCCACGGGCGAGATTCTGCGGAAGATAGAATTCGCGGCCGGCCACGTCGTGCGGGTACCTGGGTACTGACCGTCGTGCTGCCGCTGCCGTACCCCGAGATCGAAATGGCCGTCCGCACCCTGGTGGCGCTGGTGTTCCTGTCGGCGGCGGTCGGCAAACTGCGGCACCTCGCGGTCTTCGGCGCCGTGCTCGCCAACTACCGGCTGTTGCCGGAGGCATTCGTCGCGCCGGTGGCTCACGTGCTGCCGCCTCTCGAGGCCGTGGTCGGCCTCGCGCTGCTGCTGGGGCTGGGCGCGCCCTGGTCCGAGGCGGCGGCGGCGGGGTTGCTGTCGCTGTTCGCCGCGGCGATGGCCGTCAACATCATGCGCGGCCGGCGCGACATCGACTGTGGCTGCTTCCAGAGCGTGCTCAAGCAGACATTGAGCTGGACGCTGGTCGGGCGCAATCTGGTGATGGTGCTGCTGTTGGGTCTCGCCGTGATGTCGCGCGGCGGCCCGCGCGAACTCTGGCCGACGGTCGATGGGCTGCTGGTCGGCGGCGTTTCCTTCGTGATTCTTCAGAGTTTGAACATACTGTGGAGCATCGTACCGGGCTGGCGGCATCCGCGGCGGTTCGATGCGGGAGCGCGTCGATGACCGCGATGGCGTTGAGCTATGGCCTGCTGTGGCTGGTGGTGATCTTCCTGAGCATCGCCGTACTGGCGCTCGCCCGTCAGGTGGGCGTGCTGCACGAACGGGTGGCGCCTGCCGGCGCCTTGTTCCACGGCGCCGGGCCTGGAGTCGGCGAACAGTCGCCGCGCATCGAGGTGCACGCGCTCGCCGGTAATGCCATCACCGTGGGTGCGGCGCTGCCGGCCGGCAAGGCGCTGCTGATGCTGTTCGTCTCGCGGACCTGCCCGATCTGCAAGAAGCTGATTCCGATCGCGGTGAACTTCGCCAAGAGCGAGCGGCTGGAGGTCCTGTTCGTCGGAGATGCGGAGGTCGCCGAACAGAGAAAATTGGTCGGGCAATTCGCCCTCGACGAGCGTTGCTTCGTCAACGGTCCCGAGATCGGCGTGGCGTACCGCGTCGACAAGCTCCCGTATGCGGTCCTCTTGGATGATCGTGGAGTGATCGCGGCCAAGGGCCTGGTCAACAGCCGCGAGCACTTCGAGAGTCTGATCATCGCCAAGGAGACGGGATTCGGTTCGATCCAATCCTATTTGAAGGCCAAGCCTGAAATGATCGACTGAACGGCCGTGTCCCCCATCCACCTCTGCAAGAAAGGGTAAATCGACGTGTCGAAATCTCCGTTTGACAAACTGGGCGAGCGGCTGACCCGTCAGCTTGCCGGCTACTCGTCGCGCCGCGGCTTCATCGCGCGGCTCGGCATGACCCTCGCGGCGGCGCCGATACTGCCGCTCCTGCCGGTCGCGCGAGCCGCTCCTCCGGTGAAGGAACCGAAGACCGATTTCGAGCGTTATGCCCAGGCCAAGGACGACACCCAGTGCAATTACTGGAAATATTGCGCGGCGGACGGCGTGCTCTGCAGCTGCTGCGGCGGCGGCTCGCACACCTGTCCACCCGGCGCCGAGCCTTCCCCGATCTCCTGGATCGGCACCTGCGTGAACCCACAGGACGATCGTTCATACATCATCGCGTACCGCGACTGCTGCGGAAAGCCGCTCTGCTCGGCGGGCAAGACCTGCCACTGCGACGGCGCCGACCGGGAACTGCCAACCTACCGGCCGCAGCTCAACAATGACATCATCTGGTGCTTCGGGAGCGCCTCGGCCAGCTACCACTGCTCGACCGCGGCGCTGGTCGGTCTGGCTGGCTGATTTGGCCGTGATCCGATCGAAGAGTCGCGCGCCGATGCGGGTCGCCGGGACGTTCGTGCTGGCGCTCGGATCCGCCGGCGCCGCGGCCGCCGACATTGCCCGCGCCGGCGACGGTGCCGCGCTGTTCACGCAGAACTGCGCCATGTGCCATCAGTCGGATGCCGTGGGCCTGCCGGGGCAATATCCGCGATTGACGGGCCGCGTGGGGCCCATCAGCGCCAAGAAGCAGGGACGCGCTTACCTGATCCACGTGGTGACTTATGGCATGGCGGGCCGGATCGACGTCGATCAACAGACCATCCTGGGCGTCATGCCGGCGCTTGGCTTGTCGGACGAGGATGCCGCGAGCGTCCTCAGCTATCTCGGGGGGCTCGGCTACCCGCGTGCGACGGCCTTCACGGCGGCGGAAGTCGCCACCGAGCGTGCCAGGGGTCCCATGAGCGGCGGGGAGGTGAACGCCGAGCGCCGCAATCTCCGGGACGCGAAGGTGTTCGAATGATTCGCCGGGCGACATGCGGCCTGGGGCTGGTCGTGGCACTGCACCTGGCCGGCACGGCGGCGGCGGAGCCGGCCATCCGTTTCACCGCGCCACGGAGCGACTACCTGCTGGGTTGCGGCGGCTGCCACGGCTATGACGGTGTGTCGAACTCCTCGCGGGTTCCGACCTTGAAGGGGCTGGTCGGCTACTATCTCAATTCGGGCGAAGGCCGGGCTTACCTGGCGCGTCTTCCGAACGTCGCATTCTCCAATTTGAACGACGAGGAACTGGCGGCGGTTCTGAATTACATGGTCTTCGACCTCGGCGCCGGCAGCGCGCCACCGGACGCCAAACGCTATGAGCCGGCGGAAGTCGGCATGTGGCGCAAGCGCCCGCTGACCGAGGTGCGTTTGTCGGCGTTTCGCCGGCAATTGGTCGACACGCTGATCGATCGATACCATGCGCCGGCGGCGTTGCGCGACTATGGCGGGGGTCCGTACTGACGACATGATGCCGGCCAGGATCCATCGAGGCCTGCTCGGCCGGGCGCTGCTGCTCATCGCCGCCCTCGCCGGCCCGGCGATGGCGGCGCCGCGCGAGCCGCCAATCGCGGCGGCGGAACAACGCTTCGCCGACTGGCTCGACGCCGGCTACGCGACCGCGAGCTTGCGGGCCGGCCCCATGACGCGGCTCGATGGTCTGGACCTTGCGGCCTGGGAGCGCGCGCGCGACCGGGCCACGCGACGGCTGGCCGACGCCCTGGCTCGGGTCCCGGCCGATGATCGGGGCGTCGAGGACGCGCGCGCGCTCGCGCGCATGCGGCAGGTGCTCGCCGAGGCGCGCCCGGCACCGGCGGCGTCGAACCCCGACGAGACCGCGGCGTCGTGCGAGGGCGCAGCCGACCCGGAACTCGGCCGAGCGGCGCTGTCCGCGGCGCTGTATGCGTGCTTCGAGCACTTCGGCAATCACGTCCGCTTCGAGGAACGCACGATCTCGCGCACCACGGCGCTGGAGCTGTTCCAGGAAATCGACGACGGTACACGGCGCCAGGCGTTGTTCGACGCGCTGAGGCCGCTGTGGGCGCACATCCACGCCGAGGGCCGGCGCCCGAGCCCCTATCAGCGGCTGATCCGGCTCGCGGCCGCCGAGGCCGCCGCGCAGGGCGCCTCGCCGATCGACCGGGCGGCGCACACCGTCGGCGAGACGCCCGCCCAGGTCGAGGCGCAGCTGGTGGCCGTGCTCGAGGCCTGGCGGGCCGCGAACCCCGGTCCCATGATGGAGCCCTGGGATTATTGGTTCGACATGACGAGCGGCGTGCGGCCGTTGAACGACCTGATTCCCCCGCAGCGGATCCCGGTGCTGTGCCAGGACTACTACCGGGATCTGGGCGTCGACCTCGCGGCACTCGGTGTGATCGAGGATCTCGAGGTGCGTCCGGGCAAGGCGCCGTTGGCGTACACCGACTACGTGCGCATCGGACGACGGACGCCCGACGGATGGCGGCCGGCGCTGGTGCGCGTCTCAGCCAACGTCGAGCAGGGCGGCCTGTTCGTGCTCAACGAGATCGTGCACGAGGACGGTCACGCCGTGCACATGATGGCGGTGCGGACGCGCCCGGCCTTCTACGACCTGGGCGACGACCTGTTCCTGGAGGCGTTCGCCGACGTCACCTCGTGGAGCGTCGCGGAGCCCGTCTGGCAGCGGCGCTATCTCGGCCGGAGCATCGATGCCCCGGTGGCCTTGCGCGCGCTGTTCGCGAACGTGGTGCTGGACGTCGCCTGGGGGCTGTTCGAGCAGAGGATGCTGCGCGATCCGCAGGCGGAGCCCAATCGGGTCTGGACCGACATCACGGCGCGTTACCTGCGCATCCGGCCGCACCCGGAACTCGCCTGGTGGGCGCTGCGGGTCCAGCTCGTCGACGTGCCGGGGTACATGATCAATTACGGTCTCGGGGCGATGGTGACGGCGGACCTGCGCGATCGGCTTCGCGCGGCGATAGGGCCCTTCGACGCCGGCAACCCGCGCTGGTTCTCCTACGCGTCCGACCATCTGCTGAGGTACGGGGCCGCGATCGATACGCCGGAACTCCTAGGTCGG
>JAJXZV010000209.1 GCA_021779875.1 Pseudomonadota bacterium | reverse complement strand
CGAAGCCTAAGCCGGTGACCCTCGGCGCCCAGGCGCCGCTCGGCGACCTGCCCGGCGGCGGCCAGTGGCCGGCGCCGCAGTGGTGGACCCGGTACCAGGACCCGACGCTCGACCGGCTGGTGGAGCTCGCGCTGGCGTCCTCGCCCTCGCTCGCTAGCGCGCACGCGCGCTTCGACTCGGCGCGCCAGTCGGTGCGCGTCGCGGGCGCCGCCACGGGGGTGCAGGTCCAGGCGTCGGCCGACGCGGATCGCCAGCGGCTGAGCGACAACGGCCTGTTCCCGCCGGCGCTGCTCGGCTTCCATTGGTACAACCAGTTCGATCTGGGATTGCAGGCGACCTACACCTTCGACTGGTGGGGCAAGCGGCGCGACGCCATCGAAGCGGCCATGGACCAGGCGCACGCGGCGGCGGCGGATCGCTCGGCGGCGGCGCTGGTGCTCGCCAGCGCCGTGACCGAAACCTATTTCGCCTGGCAGTCGGATGAGGCCCGTCTCGCGATCGCCGGTGAGCGCGAACACCTGCTCGAGCGCCAGGCGCGGATCGCCGCGGCGCGGGTGCAGGCGCAGGTCGATCCGCCGGACGTGCGCTACCGGGCGGACGCGGGCCTGGCGGCGCTGCGCGAACAGCGGGAGGCGCTGCGCGGTTCGGCGGCGCTGCGCGTCGTGGCGCTGGCGGCCCTGACGGGGGTGCCGCCATCCGAGCTGCCGCCGCTGACGGTGAGGCCGCTGCCCCCGATATCGGCCGGCTTGCCCGACGATGCCCGGCTCGACTTGATCGCGCGCCGCGCCGACGTTGCCGCCAGCCGCTGGCGGGTCGAGGCGGCCGAGCAGGCGTCACAGGCGGCGCGTGCCGAGTTCTATCCCGACGTCACCATCGGCGCGCTCGCGGGCTTGTCGAGCCTCGATCTGGCCCGGCTGGCGCAGTACAACAGCCGTGTGCCGCAATTGGGCGCCGCGGTGCATCTGCCGATCTTCGATTCCGGCCTGCTGAAGGCGCGCTACGGCGCCAGCCGGGCCGCGCTCGACGCGGCGGTCGCCGGCTACCGCGAAACGGTGGTGGGCGCGGCCCGCGAAGTCGCGGCGGCCGCGGCCACGCGCGGTCAGATCGCCGCGCAACGGGCGGAACGCATGGCGGCCTTCGAGGCGGCGCAACGGCTCGATCGCAGCACCGTGGCCCGTGCCCGTCAGGGCCTGAGCGACGCCCGCCCCGAAATCGCGGCCGCCGAAGCGCTGCTCGAGCAGCAGGACGCATTGCTGTTGCTCGATGCGGCGGCGGTGACCGCCGACGTCGATCTGCAGCGCGCCCTCGGGGGCGGCTACACCAGCGCCGCTCCCGCCGGCGCTCCCACCGTTTCTTCGACTCAGACCTCCGGCAATCCGACACCATGAACGCAACCACCGACCATCCCGAACCCGCCTTGGAACCGCCGTCGAACGGCAAGCGCCGCCGGATGCTGCTGCTGCTCACGCTCGTATTCCTCGTGGCGGGGGCGCTCTGGATCCTCTACTGGGCGCTCGTGCTCTCCAAGCGCGAGGAGACAGACGACGCCTACGTGAACGGTAACAAGGTGGTGATCTCCGCGCAGGTGCCGGGCACGGTGACCGCCGTGCTGACCGACGACACGCAGCGGGTCGAGGCCGGCCAGGTGCTGGTCAGGCTCGATCCGACCGACGCCCGGATCGCGCTGGCGCGCAGCGCGAGCTCGCTCGCGCAGACGGTGCGTCAGGTCCGCCAGGAGCGGGCCATGGCCGAGCAGTACGACGCCCTGGTGGCGGCGCGCAAACTCGAGGTGGCGCGCGCCGAGGCCGACCTCGCCAAGCGCGAGCCGTTGATCGCCGAGAGCGCGATCGCGCCGGAGGAGGTGCGGCACGCGCACGAGACGGTGGCCCTCGCCAAGGCGGCCTGGGTGCAGGCCGAACGCCAGGCGACCGCAGCCCACGCGCTGGTCGACGGCACCCGCGTCGAGGACAACCCGGCGGTCCTGCAGGCCAAGGCGGTGTACCGGGACGCCTGGGTCGCCGCGGAGCGCAATGCGGTGGTCGCGCCGGTGGCGGGCTACGTGGCCGAGCGCAGCGTGCAGCTCGGCCAGCATATTCAGCCCGGCCAGGCGTTGATGACGGTGATCCCCTTGGGCACCCTTTGGATAGACGCAAACTTCAAGGAAGTGCAGCTGCGGAACCTGCGGATCGGCCAGGCCGCGGAGGTCCGCAGCGACCTGTACGGCGGTTCGTTCACGTTCCACGGGCGGATTCAGGGCATGTCGGCCGGCACCGGTGCGGCCTTCGCCCTGCTGCCCGCGCAGAACGCCTCGGGCAACTGGATCAAGGTGGTTCAGCGGGTGCCGGTGCGGATCGCGCTCGACGCGCGGGAGCTCGAGAAGGCGCCGCTGCGGGTCGGTTTGTCGACCACGGTGACCGTGGACACCACCCGGCGCGACGGACCGGTCCTCGCGCGCAACGTGGACGAGCGGCCGGTCGGCGACACCGAGGTCTATCAGCGCGATCTGGAGCACGCGAACAGCGAGGCCGACGACATCATCCGCGCGAACCTGGGCGCGGGGCGCTGAAGGCGCGGGGGCCTGAGGGCGCGCAGCGCATGGTATTCTGCGCACGAACCGCGACGGGGCGGGTGCTCAAGGGAAGGATCGAGACAAGGTGAGTGCACCGTACATCGTGGCGGTCGGCGGCACGCTGCGCCTGGAATCCTCGACGGCCAAGGCGATGCGGCTGGTGCTGCAGGCCGCAGAGCGGCGGGGTGCGCGCACCCGGTTGATCAGCGGCGAGGCGCTGCAGCTGCCCATGTACCAGCCGGATCAGTCGGAGCGGGTGCCGGCGGCGCGTGCGCTGGTGAGCGAACTGGCGCTCGCCGACGGGATCGTCATCGGTTCCCCGGGCTACCACGGCAGCATATCCGGGCTGGTCAAGAACGCGCTGGATTATGCCGAGGACCTGCGGGACGATCCGCGTCCTTATTTCAGCGGCCGGGCCGTCGGATGCATCGCGACCGCCGGCGGCTGGCAGGCGGCGGTGAACACTCTCGGGGCGCTGCGCGAGATCGTGCATGCGCTGCGCGGCTGGCCGACCCCGCTCGGCGCGGCGATCAATGCGGGCGAACAGGTGTTCGCGGCGGACGGCGCCTGCCTCGTGCCGCGCGTCGCCGAGACGCTCGAGCGCATCGGCCTCGAGGTCTTGAGCTTCGCCGGAGGCTAGCTAGCGTGCGGCCGTGGTGCCCGGCTCCGGACCCTGCCATCCACCACCCAGCGCCTTGACCAGCCGAACGCTGGCGTCGATCAGCCGCAGCTGGATGCCGAGGCTCGCGAGCTGCGCCTGCAGGGCATTGTTCTCGTTGACCGCGACTTCGAGATAGGTGACCAGGCCCGCCTTGTAGCGGTATCTCGACTGCTCGAGCGCCTTGCCGGTGGCGGTCACGGCCGCCGCCTCGCTGAGGCTCTCCTGCCGAAGCTGCCGGATCGCCGCGAGCGCATCCTCGACTTCCTGGTAGGCCGTGAGCACCGTGGCGCGGTAGTTCGCCACCTGCTCCTCGTAGGCCGCGCGCGCCAGCGCGTTCTGTGCACGATGCCGGCCGGCGTCGAACACGGTGAGCACCCCCGCCGGACCGACCGACCACAGCCGGCTCGGCGCGCTCAGCCAGGTCGCGGCCTGGGTGCTCTGGAAGCCGGTGGCGGCCGACAGGCTGAACGACGGAAAGTAGGCCGCGCGGGCGATGCCGATCTGAGCGTTGGCCGAGGCCACCCGACGCTCGGCGGCGGCCACGTCCGGGCGGCGCTCGAGCAGCGTCGAGGGCAACCCCGGATCCACCACGGGGGCCGAGACCGCGAGCGGCAGGGGATCGGGATCGAGGTGAAAGCCGGTCGGGTTCGCGCCGACGAGCACCGCGATGGCGTGTTCGGTCTGGGCGCGCTGCAGGCGCACGTCGGCGGCCAGCGTGCGGGCGGTCTCGAGCTGCGCCCGGGCCTGTTCGACGTCGGCCAGCGCCGCGCCGCCGCCCTTGTAGAGGTTCTCCGTGAGCATCAGCGCCAGGCGGTACTCCTCCACCGTCCGGTCGAGCAGCGCCTGCTGCGCGTCGGCCGCGCGCAGGGCGTAGTGGTCGGTGGCGAGCTCCGCGCGCACGGCGAGCTCGAGCGCGGCGAGGTCCGCGGCGCTCGCCTGCTGTTCGGCCCGGGCGGAGGCGACGGCGTTGCGGACGCGGCCGAACAGATCGATCTCGTACGACAGATCTCCGGTCAGCGAGAAATCGTTGTACACCGGGTTCACGCCCTTCGGAAACGTGGGAAAACTCGTGGACGCTCGATTTCGGGTCGCCGAGGCGGCGGCGCTCAAGGTGGGCAGATAATCGGCACGGGCGATGCGGGTCGCGGCGCGCGCTTGTTCGAGACGTGCGAACGCCGCCTTCAGGTCCTGGTTGGCCGGGCCGGCCTGGTTCTCGAGGGCGTCGAGCCGCGGATCCCCGAACACCGTCCACCATGCGCCGCGCGGCTCGGCATCGAGCGGCCGCGCCTGCACCCAGTCGCCCATCTCCTGGTAGGCGGCCGCCGCCGGCGCGCTCGCCGGCGCCGAATAGCGCGGTGCGAGCGAACATGCGCCCAGGCCGAGCCAGGGCAGCAACCCGGCCGCGAGCGCGGCGGCGCGCGGACCCCGGGGCGTCACGAGCGTTCGCCCGTCGCGACCCGCACCGGCATGCCGTCGGTGACCGAGTCGGGCGGATTCAGCACCACCGCATCGCCGGGCTCGATCCCGGACAGCACCTCGATGGTCCTGCCGAAATCGCGCCCCTGGACGATGTTCTTGAGCTTGATGCGATTCTGAGGGTCCACCGTCGCCACCTGCAGGCCGGCGGAGCGGAACACCACGGTGTTGGCGGGCAGGCGCAGCGTCTGCGCCTCGCTCGGCAGCTTGAAGTGCACCTCGGCGTAGGCGCCCGGGAAGACCTCGCGCCGCGCATTGTCGAGCTGCAGCTCGACCTGCAGGGTGCGCAGGACCGGGTCGAGCGCGTTGGCGGTGCGAATCGTCTGCGCGACGTAGCGTTTGCCGGGCAGCTCGACGAACCGCAGGTCGGCGGCGAGACCGGGCCGCGTGTAGGTCGCGTACTGCTCCGGGACCTGCACGTAGATGCGCAGCCGGTGGGTGTCGGCCACGTGAAACATCTCGGTGCCGGCGCTCTGGCCGGCGTTGATCAGCGCACCGATGTCGGTGTTGCGCACCGTGACCACGCCGTCGAAGGGTGCGACCACGCGCTTGAACGACTCGAGCTCGCGCAGCCGCGCGACGTTCGCCGCCGCCGATTCGACCGTGGCCTTCTTCGCGGCGGCGTCGCCCGCCTTGTCGTCCGCATCCTGCTGCGACACCGACTCGGTGGCGAGCAGCGCCTGCCAGCGCTTGTTGGTGGTCGCCGCGAGCGCCTCGTTGGCCCGCGCCGTGGCGAGATCCGCCTCGGCCTGGCTGAGCTGCCGATCGAGCTCCGGCGTCTCGATGTACGCGAGCAGCTGGCCCTTCTTGACCAGCGCGCCGATGTCGGTGTACCAGTCGCGCAGGTACCCGTTGGTGCGCGCGTAGATCGGCGACTCGATGTACGCCTGAACGGAGCCGGGCAGCACCAGCTCCTCGGCCTGATCGGAGAGCACCGGCTTGACGGTGATCACCGTGGTCGCGATCTGGGCGGTGTTCTCCCGGGCGAGGGCGTTGCGCGCCAGGACGCGGCTGACCTCGCCCCAGACGCCGAGCGCCACCGCGATCACGAGCAGCAGCAGCGCGTAGCGGCGGATGCGCCGGGACAGGCCGGCATCGGGGCGGATGCTGTCGGGATCAAGCATGGGAGGGCTCCGCGGATGGCTGGGCGCGGGAGCGGCCGCGCCCGTGGATGATCGAGAACACCGTCGGCACGAAGAACAGCGTGGCGACGGTGGCGAATATCAGGCCGCCGATGACGGCCCGGCCGAGCGGCGCGTTCTGTTCGCCGCCGTCGCCGAGCCCGAGGGCCATCGGAATCATGCCGACGATCATGGCGAGCGCGGTCATGAGCACCGGACGCAGCCGCGTGAAGCCGGCCTGCAGGGCGGCGCGGAACGCATCGTCGCCGGCGTCCATGCGCTCGCGCGCGAAGCTGATCACGAGCACGCTGTTCGCCGTGGCGACCCCCATGCACATGATCGCCCCCGTGAGCGCCGGCACGCTCACGGTGGTGTGCGTCAGGAAGAGCATCCATACGATCCCGGCGAGCGCCGCGGGCAGCGCGGTGATGATGATGAACGGGTCGAGCAGGGACTGGAAGTTCACCACGATCAGCATGTACACGAGCAGCACCGCCGCCACGAGGCCGATCAGCAGGCCGTTGAAGGAGGCCTTCATGGTCTGCACCTGCCCGCGGACCACGATGGTCGAGCCGCGCGGCAGGTCCGCCTTCGAGGCCTCGACGATGCGGTTGATCCGGTCGGCCACGTAGCCGAGATCGATCCCCTGCACCGACCCGTAGAGGTCGATGGTCGGGGTGGCGTTGTAGTGGCTCACCACCGCGGGTGCGACGCTGCGGTGGATGGTCGCGACGCTCGAGAGCACCTGGCCGACGCCGCCGGGGCCGGTCAGCGGCGTGTTCGCGAGGTCGTTCAAGCTCTCCATCCGGAACTGCGGGGTCTGGGTGGTCACCGCGTACTGGGTGCCGGTCTTCGGATCGATCCAGAACGAGGGCGAGGTCTGGAAGCTGCCGGACAGCGACACGAGAAGGTTGTTCGCGATCGCGCCCTCGGTGAGCCCGACCAGCTGCGCCTTGCTGCGATCCACGTCCACGTTGAACTGCGGGTAGTCGGCCGCCTGCTGCACGTGCAGGTCGACGATGCCGGGGATCGCGCGCAGCTTCTGCAGCAACCCGTTCGCGAACGCGCGGTTCGCATCCTGGTTGAATCCGGTGATCTGCACGTCGATGGGCGCCGGCAGCCCGAAGTTCAGGATCTGGCTCACCATGTCGGCCGGCAGGAACGAAAAGCTCACCGAGGGGTTGGCAGCACCGAGCTTCTCGCGCAGCTGGCGCTCGAGCTCCGCACTGGGCGTGTGCCGCTCGGCCAGATTGATGAACACGTCGGCGTCGCCCGGCCCGACCGGGGCGGAGGTGCTGTACGCGAGGTTGATGCCGCTGTACGGCAGGCCGATGTTGTCGACCATGTCCACGAGCTGCTCCGGCGGGATCACCTCGCGGATCATCCGCTCCACCGAGTCGCACAGGGCCGCGGTCTCCTCGATCCGCGTGCCGGTGCGCGCCCGCAGGTGCAGCTTGATCTGCCCGGCGTCGATGCGCGGAAAGAAGTCCTGCCCGAGCCCCGGTAGCGGACCGAGCGGGAAGGCGAGCAGGGCGGTCGCGGCCATGGCGAGCAGGAACACGCCGGCGAAACGCGGCCCGGCGAGCAGCGCGGCGCCGAGCAGCCGCGCGTAGCGCTCCCGCAGGCTCGCGAAGCCGCGTTCGAATCGCGCCTGGAAGCGGATCAGCGGATTGGCCGAGCGCGGCGCCGGATGCGGATCGTGGGTGCGCAGCCAGAACTTAGCGAGGGTCGGCACCAAGGTCCGCGACAGCAGATAGGAGGCGAGCATCGCGAACACCACCGCCTCGGCGAGCGGGATGAACAGGTACTTCGCGATGCCGGCGAGCATGAACATGGGCACGAATACGATGCAGATGGACAGCGTCGAGACCAGCGCGGGCAGGGCGATCTGATGGGCGCCGTCGAGGATCGCGGTCTCGATGCCCTTGCCCTGCTCG